>NZ_PIZC01000048.1:85736-144624 GCF_019325145.1 Actinomyces sp. 594 | reverse complement strand
GGGGCGCGGACTGTGTCCGCGCCCCGCCGGCATCAGTGTTCTCCCGGGCCCGTCTACCACCGCACCCGGGCAGAGGCCGCTCAGGCCTTGCGCGAGTTGATGGAGGCGACGACTGCGTCGAGGGTGGCCGCCAGCTCACCGTCCCGCAGGTCCGCGGGGGTGAAGGTGCTCATGTCAGCCGAGGCGTCTATGTACAGCATCAGCTGCACGGCCGGGAAGACTGTGTGCATGCTCCAGCCGCCCAGGACCGTGCGCCACTGCTCGACGGCACGGATCGCGCCGTCACCGGAGTAGCCGACAAAGCCGACTGTCTTGTTCGCGAACTCGGAGAAGAGGTGGTCGGTGGCATTCTTGAAGGCGCCGGGGATGCCGTGATCGTACTCGGAGGTGACGAACACGAAGCCGTCCTGGGAGTCGATGGCCTCGGACCAGGCCTGCACCCGCGGGTCGTCATACTGCTTGTTCGCCGCCGCAGGCGGGATCGGAGAGGTGAACAGGGGCAGGTCAAAGGACTTGACGTCGATGATGGAGTAGTGGGCGTCGCCACGAGCACGCGCGTGCTCAAGCACCCACTCGGCGATCTGCTCGCCTAGGCGGACCTCCCGCACCGATCCGAGGACGATCCCGATCTTGGGCTTGTTGGTCATGGAGTTGTTCCCTTCAGGCCATAGCCCGCCCGGGTCCGGGCGGCGCAGGACACAACTCAACACGGCAGCCACTGCCAGGGCTAGCGAAACCGAACGTTGACATCGCCACAGCCTCGTAACCTGCGTTACGTCCGTTCACACTGCAGGCGCCCTGCAGGCAGCCGACTCGCGGCACTAACCGGCCCGCAGTTCGGGCCGCAGGCTAATGACCACCCGACCGGTAACCCGGCTACAGGCCCAGGAAGTCCAGGATCTCGGGCAGCTCCCGCCGGGCCTGCGCCAGGCCGAGCTCGTAGGTGCTCACCACGCGGTCATAGCGCAGCTCACCGTTTTCAATCGGCATGCGATCCGGCTGGAACAGGTAGACGCGGCCTTCACGCCGCCCCTGCTCCAGCTCCTCCAGGGTGCGGTTGTAGCCGGTGGGCCGGTTGATGATGGCCTCGGCGACCGCCGGCTGCTTGTAGAACATGCGCCGATAAGCGGCCGCACGCTTCTCAGCGGGCTTGCGGTAGCCGGCCGGGCGCGTGGAGACCACAAGCATGCGCTCGTAGCCGTCTGCCACCGCCGCGTCGGTGGCGAAACCACCGGTCGGCCCGAGCGCGCCGTCGAGGTAGGGCACCTTATCGATGTGAACGGTGGGCATTAGCACCGGCATGGACGAGGAGGCCTGGCAGCGCACCAGCAGGTCTTCCATGGCGTCCATGTCCTCCAGGCCCCAGTAGACCTCCTCGCCGGTGTCGCAGCGGAAGGAGCCGATGCGCACGGTCGCCTCGGAGGCCTTGAAGGTGTCCCAGTCGAAGGGGAAGCGCTCATCCGGCAAAGAGGTGTGCTGGTAGATGTGCTCGGAGTTGAAGTACCCGCGCCCGCGCGCGAAGCTGCCCCAGCCGCCGGCCTCCGGGTCAGTGGTCAGTCCGACGAAGGCCTCACGAGTGCGCCACAGGTCGCGGGAGACCATGTTGACCGTGTTCGTTGACCCCGCGGAGATGCCACCGACCCAGGGGAAGAACAGTCCCTCCTCCAGCAGCACCTGCACGAGCGCCGCGGTGTAGGTGCCGCGCATGCCACCCCCCTCGAATACGAGGGCGACGTCCTCAACGCGCCGGGTGATCGGGGCGGGCGCGTGGGCCGGATCGCCGTAGGGAACAGGACGGGCTGGAGCGGGAGTCGCAGTGGTCATGATGGGTAAAGGCTATCGAGTCCGCTCGAGCTAGGCGGACGTGATCCCCACCGCAACACTTTCAGCCGGAGGGCGAGCATCCGGCCGGAGGCCCGCCACCCCTAGCCCGCGGCGCTCGAGTCGCGTAGCGTGAAGCCATGGCGAATCCAATGCTGCTTCAGCCCCTTTCCCTGCGCGGGCTCACCGCCCGCAACCGCCTGTGGCTTCCTCCCATGTGCATGTACTCGGTCGTCAATGAGGACGGCATTCCGGGCAACTGGCACGCCCTGCACTACGGCACACGCGCCCAGGGCGGCTTCGGCACGATCATCGTGGAGGCCAGCGCCGTCACCCCGGAGGGGCGCCTGTCCCCCAATGACCTGGGCCTGTGGGATGACGCCCAGATCGCGGGGCACGAGTATCTCGTCAAGGCCATCCACATCGGCGGCGCACTGGCGGGTGTGCAACTCGGCCACGGGGGACGCAAGGCGGGCACGCCGCCGTGGCGGCCCGACGTGGACGGCGCCCGCTCGGGCACGCTGCCCGGCTGGGACCTGGTGGCGCCCACCACCACGCCCTATCCGGCGCACGCCGCGCCGCGCGCCCTGACCACGGATGAGATCGCCGATACGGTGCAGGCCTTCGCCGCGGCCGCCCGCCGCGCGGTGGCCGCCGGGTACGACGTGATCGAGCTGCACGGCGCCCATGGCTACTTGATTCACCAGTTCCTCTCTCCGCTGTCCAACACGCGCACCGATGCCTACGGCGGCTCGGACGAGGGGCGCAGGCGTTTCGCACTGGAGGTGGTCCGGGCGGTGCGCGAGGCCATTGGGGACGACAAGGTCCTTGACATCCGCCTGTCCGCGACCGACTGGGCCGAGGGCGGGGTTACCGGCGAGCAGACCGCTGAGCTGGCTCAGCAGCTGGTGCAGGCGGGCGTTGACGTGCTGCACGTGTCCACCGGCGGGAACGTGCCTACGAAGGTGCCGGTGGGGCCCGGCTATCAGGTCCCCTACGCCGCCCAGGTCAAGCAGGCCGTGGCCGGCATGACGACGCCGGGTGGCGGGCAACCGCAGGTGGTTACCGTGGGCATCATCGACTCCGGCCTGCAGGCCGAGCAGATCCTGGTGGCAGGCCTGGCCGACGCCGTCGCCGCGGGACGGCCGGCGCTGCGTGACCCCTACCTGCCGGTGCGCTGGAGCCACGAGCTCGGCGTGAACGACTGGCAGGCCGTTCATCTACCGGTCCAGTACTGGCGCGGCGCCTGGCGCTGAAACCGGCTGGGACCCTGCGCGGCTGGTGCTGGCGGTTGCGTTGCCGGGCACTCGCGCTTGGCGGCCGCCCGGCACCCGCCGTACTCGGCCGGGGCCTGGGCGGCTGCCGCAGCACGGCGGACCGAGGGACTGCGCGCGTCGGCCGCTCTGCGTTTTCAGGCTCCCAGCCAGTAGGAGCGCATCGCGCGGGCTAGGTTAAGGCCGTCGCTCAGGGCGCACATCTCCCGCTGGGAGTGCATGGACAGCAGCGGCTGGCCGACGTCGACCGTGGGAATGCCCAAGCGGGTGGCGGTGATGGGGCCGATCGTGGTGCCGCAGGGCACGGCGTTGTTGGACACGAAGTCCTGGCTGGGCACGGCGGCCGCGCGGCAGGCACGCGCCCACGCGGCCACGGCAGCGGCGTCGGTCGCGTAGCGCTGCTGGGCGTTGATCTTCAGCAACGGCCCACCGCCGAGGACGGGGCGTACGGCGGGGTCGTGCAGCTGGGGATGGTTCGGGTGGGTGGCGTGGCCCGCGTCGGCTGAGACGCACAGCGAGCGGGCCAGCAGGGCAGCGTAGGCCTCGTCGGACACTCCCAGCACACGTGCCAGGCGCTCCAGGACGGTCTGCAGGAAGGGGCCGGCGGCGCCGGCGCGGGTCCCGCTGCCAACCTCTTCATGGTCGTTGGCCACGAATACGACCGGGTTGGGGAGATCGGCGTCGGCGCGCGCCAGGCCCTCGAGGGCGGCGAGTGCGGCGTGCACCGAGGAGAGGTTGTCCAGGCGGGCGGAGGCGAGGAACTCGCCGTGAAGCCCGAACCGGGCCGGAGGCTCGGTGGGGTAGGTGAGGATGTCGGCGAAGGCGAGGTCGGCGGGGTCGATGCCCGCCAGGTCGCACAGGTAGAGCTCTGGCGCGTCAGGGCGCGGCGGGGCGGTCGCGGCGCGGGCTGGGCCGGCGCCCTCTGCTGCGCCAGCCACGGGGGCGTCCGCCGGGCCGGCCAGGGTCCACAGGGGAAGTAGGTGGGCCTGCTTGTCCAGGTGCAGGGAGTCGTTCACGGAGCGGTCCAGGTGTGGCGCCACCTGGGCTACACGGGCGATCGGACCGGTGCGCACCAGATGTGCGGTGCCCTCATGCGTGACCAGGCGACCGGCCAGTCCCAGCTCCCGGTCCAGGAATGAGTTCAGCAGCGGCCCCCCGTATACCTCCACGTTCAGTAGCTGCACGCCCTCTCGCACCATGGCGGCACGGGGCTTGAGCCGCAGCGCCGGCGAGTCGGTGTGGGCGCCGACGATCCGCCAGCCCGCATCTGCCCCCGTGCGCCCGGGCAGCAGCCAGGCGATCACCGCGCCGTCACGGATGGTGTAGCCGCGCCGGGGCAGGTCGGCGCCCCAGGGCGCGCGCTCATCCACTGCCGTCAGGCCTACCGCATCCAGTCGGCGCGCGACCTCCGCGGCTGCGTGGTAGCTGGTGGGCGAGGCGACGACGAAGTCGATGATGGACTCGGCGTAGGCATCATCGCCACGCAGGGCGGGTGCGGTAAGGGTTGCGGGATCTGCCATGGGCCCAAGTATGGCCCCCTGGCCAATCATGTCCGCGGCCGCGCTCCGCGCTGCGGTACTCGTCATCCTCTTTCCGGGACTCACTGGCGAAACTGCGCGCCTTACGCCACGATCACCTCATGACGTCGCACTCCCCCGCCCCGCCCGCCATCCCCGCCCTCGGCACCAGTGCGGTGCGGGCCGTTCTACTGGACGCCGACGGCGTACTGCAGTTCATCGGCACTCCGTGGGACCAGGCGCTGACCGCCGGCGGAGGGGCGGAGTTCTGCCGTCGTCTCCTCGCCGAGGAGGCCGCCGCACTGGAGGGACGCGAGAGCCTGCGCACCCTGCTGGAGCGGCTGGTCGACGAGCTGGAGCTCACCACCGGCGCGGAGCAGCTTCTGGAACTATGGTGGCAGGCCACACCGGACCCGCTCGCCTGGCAGACCGTGCGCGACCTCAAGGCCGCCGGGTACACCACGGTGCTGGCCACCAATCAGCAGCACGAGCGCCGCGCCTGGATGCGCGCCGCCCTCGGCTATGACGGCCTGTGCGACGTGGACGCCTACTCGTGCACACTCGGGGTAGCCAAGCCCAGCCCGGACTACTTCCGTGCCGTACTGGACCTGGTGGGGGCAGATCCGGATGAGGCACTGTTCGTTGATGACAACGCCGCCAATGTGAGCGCAGCCGCAGCGATTGGTATCCGCACCGTGCATCACCCGGCGGACGCCGGCGGCGCCCTGCTGCGCCAGGAGGTCATCTCCGCATTGACGGACCCGCATCGTTCTTGAGGAGGACAGGCCAGTCGGCAGTCTCATACTTTCGGAAACCAGATTTCATTCATACGGGCTTGCGAGCCGCGCCCGGACGCACAAAACTCAGTGCTGTTGGCGCAACTGACGAGGCGCACGAGAGGAAGACCATGACGAGCATCTCGACGTCCAGGCAAATGCAAGGACCGTACGCCTCCTCCGCTGCCGCCCGGACACCGAGCAGCATCACGGCCGCCACCACCGCGCACCGGCGCCTGAACGCCCGGCTGGATGACCCCGCACGACGCGCCCCACGCGTCTTCATGAACCTGCTTAGGCGCATTCACCGACTACTTCCGGGCATCGTGCGCCGTCGCGTCCCGGTGACCTTCATCGGCTACGCGCTGATCAACGGCTCCGGCTTCATCATTGACATCGCTTTCCTGTGGCTGTTCTACGAGCGGATGCACTGGTTCTACCCGCTGGCAGTCACCGTCGGCTACGCAATCGCCGGCGTGTACTCGCTACTGCTGAACCGGTGGCTGAACTTCCAGTCCCACGGCTCACTGACGTCCCAGGGATCGCGGTACGCAGTCGGCCTGGTTTCCCAGTACGTCATCTTCATTCTGGGACTGTCCAGCCTGCTGCACCTGGTGGGTGTCAACGCCGAGCTGGCGCGGTTCGCCTCCGCCTGCTGCGAGGGAATCTACCTGTACGCGCTGATGCGCCTGTGGGTATTCCGCGGCACCCCTGAGCCTACCGCCGACGCCGCCTGACCCCTGCCTCACCGCCTCATCGGCAGCGAGGGCGCCCCGGGGTGCCTCTCACCAGAAGGCGCGCGTGGTCTCCGCGGGCCCGTCAAGCTCGGTGTAGCCGGCGTCAACCACCGACACCGGGCGCGGCCGGGAGCCCCAGGAGGACTCCGTCGGGAAGACGACGCGCACCCGGTACCCCTGCGCGGCCCAGCGCTCGCGCAGGTCGGCGGGCAGTTGTGGGCTCTGCCAGGCCAACTGGGCGGCGTGCGCGACCTGCGCGCACAGCTTCCCGCTGGTCATCTCCTCCAGCGGGGTGACCTCCACAGTCACCAGCGCCTGCCGGGAGGCCGACTCGCTGGACAGGGCGATCCCCCGGGCGGCGTCGGGGTCCTTGGCAACGGCAGCGGTGATCGCCGCGGGCGGCGGGGGCAGCTGGTCCCCGTGCGGGAAGTGCGTGCCCTCCACCTGGGTCTTGGCCAGCGGCGTCGGCAGCGGGCGCACCGGGCCGGGGACTATCGCACGCGCCTCGGCCACGCCCCAGCCCTCCGGCCCTTCCTGAGCGACCGTCACCCCGGGTAGTTCTTGGATCTCCTCCCACCGTAAGCCGCGAGCGCGGCGCACCAGCTTGCGGATGCGCCCGTCGCGCCAGTACTCGACGGCGTCGTGCCAGGGGCCGCCCGGCGCCGCCTCGGGGGCGGCCAGCAGGGCGACTACGGCGCGGGCCGCCGCCTCGGCGACGTCGATGCGGCGGGGCGGGTGCACCTTGTCGTAGTGGACGGCGATCTGCATGGCCCAGGGGATGGCGTGATCGGAGCTGACGGATGCGAGACGCGAATCGGCTGCCGCGTCGGCCGATTGCGGGGACAATGACTGCATGCGTCACATTATCTGGGACATGGGCGGCACACTGGTGGACACCTACCCGGAAGTCGACCGGGTCCTGTGCGAGGCGGCCTTCGGGGACGCGGAGCCCGAGCACCTGCGTCACGTCACCAGCCTGACCCGTCACTCCATTGCCCATGCGATCGCCACGCTCAGCGCCGAGCGGCGCCTGGAACCGGAGATGCTGGAGGCGGCGTACGCCGATTTGAAGGAGCGGTGGCGTCGGCGGCCTGCGCCCGTGATGGACGGCGCCCGGGAGGTGATGGCGCGGGTGAGCGAATTGGGTGGCCTGAACCTGGTGGCCACACACCGGGACCGCGTTTCCGCCACCGCACTGCTGCAGGGGCTGCACCTGGAGATGGACGATGTTGTCTGCGCCCCGGATGGGGTGGCCCGCAAGCCCAGTCCTGACATGAACCTGTTGCTGGCGCAGCGGCACGGTCTTGACCCGGCGGAGGTCCTGTGCGTTGGGGACCGGCCGATCGACGTCGTAGCCGCACGGGAGGCGGGGATGCCGGCGGCGCTGCTGGTGCGTCCGGGCACCTCCGTGACCCTGCCCGACGACGCCCCCGGCGCACTCGTCGTCGCCAGCCTGCGGGACCTGCTCCCCCTGCTGGACTGAGGTCTTCCGGCCCGTTCCGAGCGAACGCTGACGGCTGCTCGTAGGCCCCGAAGTCAGTGATCCGCTGTGCCCGGCAGGCGCATCAGCAGGGCGTCATCGAAGACGAGGCCCGCGTAGCCGTCCACGTGCGCGACCTCCTGGAAGCCGGCGGCCAAGTGCGCAGCGACGGAGGCGTGGTTGGCAGTCTCGACGACGCTGAACAGGTCCTCCCCCGGCTCGAGCTCCTGCACCGCTGCGCCGACCGCGGCCAGCAGGGCACGGCCGATCCCGCGGCGTCTGGCACCGGGGTCGACGATGAGGCCGGAGACCATCCAGTGCTCCGGGCGCCCCTCCATGTCGCCGGGCAGGAGGAAGGCGCCGGAAAGGGCGACCGGGGCGGCCGTGTCATCGGCTTCGGCCGACTGGGCGACCGCATCGACCTCGGCCAAGTCGACCTCGGCCAAGTCGACCTCGGCCGCCTGCCCGACCGCGCCTTCAGCAGCGGTGGGCTCGGCGTCGTCGGCGGGGAGGGAGGCCAGCAGCAGAACCGGCAGGGCCGCAATCATGCGCGGCGCCTGGTCCAGCGCCTCCTCCACGCTGATCCCCCGCAGGGCGAGCAGGCGGGCGACCCGCGCGACGTCGTCGGGGCGGGCGGGGCGGATGTGGATACGCGAGTGCTCACTCATGCCGCTTCTCCCGTCCGGCGGTGGTGACAGGACCGATGCTCGCTGGGGTCGCCAGTGCAGAGGTCGGTGCGATGCCCGGGGACCTGTATTCGATGCCGGTGACGCGCATGGGGGCCATCATGCACCCGCGGGTGCCGGTGCCGCCTCAAGGACGGCCGCGGCACCCGCGGGTGGCGGTGGCGGATCGCATGGTGGCGGGGAGGCCCCGGCCCGCCCCGCAACGGGCTATGAGGCCCGTCCTACGGAGTGGATTCCGTGGCGCCTGGAGACCAGCCGCAGATGGCGCCTGCCGGGGCGCGAGTGGTCGGCGTCGTCCGGATCCGCCGGGTCGGGTGGGTTGACCAGGACGGCCTCGCCGACGGCGTGGTCGGGCTCCAGCTGCCAGCTGGGGCGGCGCAGTGCGTAGAAGACCAGCGGCGGCGCCCCGAGTACGACAATCACCAGGCCCACCACCAGGGCATAGCCGGCGCTGCTCAGCCCCGTGAACCCCGACGGGCGCACGAAGGACAGGATGAAGGCCGCAGCGCAGGCCGCGAAGCCAATCCCGGCAACCAGCCCCATGGCGGGGGTGCGGTAGGTGCGCCGTACCTGCGGGCGGGTGGCGCGCAGGCGCAGGGCGGCGGCGAACAGCATCATGTACATGATCAGGTAGAGCGCGGCGGCCATGTCGATCAGGGTGACGAAGGCGGTGTTGCCGTTGGGGATGACCACGAACAGCAGCGCCAGGATCGTCACGATTACGCCTTGCAGCAGCAGGATGGAGCGCTGCACGCCGGCCCGGTTGCGCTTCTGCAGGACCGGCGGCAGCAGGCCGGTGCGGGCGGCGGTGAGCAGGCCCTTGGACGGGCCGGCGATCCAGGTGACCACGGAGGCGAAGGCGCCCAGGGCGATCAGCAGCGAGACCAACGGAGTGCCCCAGGCCAGGTGCCAGTGGTCGAAGTAGGCCTGGAAGGCCAGGTTGATGCCGTCCACCACGCCCAGGCTCGCCTTGGGGACCGCGACGGCGATCGCCAGGGTCGGCAGGATGAAGATCGCCAGGATCACCACCGCCGAGATCAGGACCGTGCGCGGGTAACCGCGGCCGGGGTCGGACAGATCGTTGGCGTGAACGGCGTTGACCTCCATGCCCGCGTAGGCGAGCACGTTGGACACGATCAGCACGATTGAGGCCAGGCCGGTCCAGGGCGGCAGGATCGCCGACGCCGCCAGTTCCGTCTGGGAGGGCGTGCCGGTTGCCAGCCAGGCGGCGCCGAAGATGATAAGTAGCGCTGCCGGCAGGAGCGTGCCGACGATGCCGCTCCACGAGCCGACCTTGGCGAAGAGGTTGCCGCCGGCCAGCGTGATGAAGGTGGAGACCCAGTACAGGACGATGATGACGGCGGCCACGTACACGCCGTTGTTCGCCAGGGAACCGCCACCCACTACGTAGGACAGGCTCACGGCGATGAAGGCGATCTGGGTGGGGTACCAAACCACGTTCTGCACCCACTGCAGCCAGATGGCCACGAAGCCCCAGCGTTCGCCGAAGGCCTCGCGCACCCAGATGAACACCCCGCCCTTCCAGCCGGTGGCGAGCTCTGCGGCTACCAGCGCCGTCGGCACCATGAACAGCACCGCGGGGATCAGGTAGAGCACCATGGAGGCCAGCCCGTAGCCGGCCATGGCGGGCAGGGACCGCAGCGAGGCCACGGCCACCACGGTGAGCATGGCCAGGTTGAACACGCTCATTGAGGCGGGCGGGCGGTTGGCGTCCGTGCCGGCGGTGTCGGCGGCGGGCGCGTTGCCGGGCATCGTGTGGGCGGTGGGCAGGTCCCCGAGCGTGCCCGCGGGCGGGCGGCTGGACCGGGTGCCGGAAGAGTCGGGGGCATGGACGGAGTTGGGCGCGTTCACCGCACCGCCCCGAGCGGCGTCGTCGGGAACGGAGGTTCCGGCGGCATGGCCGGAGGTTCTAACGGACATTTTCGGCTCCTCAGTGGTGGAAGGCGGCGGGGCGGTCCGACTCCTGGGGCAGCGGCCCGTCGAGCCGGTCGAGGTAGGCGACCTCGGCACGCAGGTCCTCCAGGAGGGCGTCGGCAAGGTCATGGCTGAGCCCGTTGCGGACGACGATCCGCTGCACGGTGACGTCGGTGAGGTCATCGGGCATCGGGTAGGCGGGGACCAGCCAGCCCTTCATGCGCAACCGGTCGGACAGGTCGTACAGGTTCCACTTGTCGGTGTGGTCGGCGCGCAGCCTCCAGGCGAACACAGGGATGTCGGAGCCGTTGTTCCACAACTCGAAGGCGCCCATGGCGGCGATCTGGTCGGCCAGGTAGCGGGCGACGTCGCGGCTGTTGGCCTGCACCCGCCGGTAGCCGTCGAATCCGAGCCGCAGGAACATGTAGTACTGCAGCAGCACCTGTGCGCCGGGGCGAGAGAAGTTCAGGGCGAAGGTGGGCATCTGCCCGCCCAGGTAGGAGACCTCGAAGATCAGCTCCTCGGGCAGGGCGGCCTCCTCGCGCCACACCACCCAGCCGATGCCGGGGTAGACCAGCCCGTACTTGTGGCCGGAGGTGGAGATGGAGGCAACCCGCTCGATGCGGAAGTCCCACTCCAGCTCGGGCTGGATGAAGGGGGCGATCATGGCCCCGGAGGCGCCGTCGACGTGGATGGGAACGTCCAGGCCGGTGCGCTCCTGGATGGCGTCCAGTGCGCGGGCGATCTGGGCGACGGGCTCGTACATGCCGGTGTAGGTCACCCCCATGATGGCCACCACGCCGATGGTGTTCTCATCCACGTAGTCCTCCAGGCCGTGGCCGTCCAGGACCTTGTGCTCCTCGCTGATGGGCACATACCTGGGCTCGACGTCGAAGTAGTTGCAGAACTTCTCCCAGCACACCTGCACGGCGCTGGACATGACCAGGTTGGGCCGGTCGGCGGGCTTGCCGGCGGCGCGGCGGGCGTTGCGCCAGCGGCGCTTGAGCGCCAGCCCGCCCAGCATGCAGGCCTCTGAGGAGCCGATGGTGGAGGTGCCGATGGTGTGACGGGGGTCCGGGGCGTGCCACAGGTCTGCGAGCATGGTCCAGCAGCGGGTCTCGATCTCCGCGGTGCGCGGGTACTCATCCTTGTCGATCATGTTCTTGTCGGCCGCCTCCAGGTAGAGGCGGCCCGCATGGTCATCCATCCAGGTGCTGACGAAGGTGGCGAGGTTCATGCGTGCGTTGCCGTCCAGCATCGCCTCGTCGTGGACCACCTGGTAGGCGGTCTCGGGCAGCGCCTCCCCGGCGGGGAAGCGGAACTTCGGCAGGTCATAGGCCTCGCCGGGGCGGGCGAACAGCGGGTTGAGCTCACTGCTGCCCGGGTCCGGCGCGGAGGAACCGTCGAATACTGGCCGTGGCATGTCGGAATCTCCTCTCGGTTGACAACGATTGACATATGGATATCACCATGCTGTGCTTGATACCACTCCAACGCAGCAATATGCCAACACTCGCAATTTACCAAGGCTATCTTCCCAGCTTTCCGAAACAATTGCTATACCTGCCAGGAATCCTCAAGCTTTTCTTTATAGCGGACACCGCCGCAAATAGGGCAAGAATCACCCGAGAACATCCTGAAGACGCCCACCACATTCGCCCAACTCACCCACACCCCCACGAACATGAATGCCACCTGGCTGTAGTCGCGGGGATTCCTGAACACCTAACGACTCTCCGCATTCGCGGGTGCGGCGGGTCAGCCGGGAGGGCCATACATGGCGGTCGGCCGCTCTGGCCGGAGGGGACGAAGCCCGCCGTACCGGGCGATCACCAACATGCAGGCCACGAGCGCAAGTCCCACCATGCCCGCCCGAGCCATGGCGGACTGCGCCGCCATCCTCACCGTCACTGGACCAGACCACACCCCCCGCGCCGGCAAGCCGCCCACCCAGCCGACTGCGGCCGCCATCACGAGCCATCAAGGCTGCGTGGGCCGCCGGAACCAAACACCTGGCCTAGTTGACCTATTCGTGACATGCTGTGCGGCATGAGCATGCCGCCCCCGTCGCACCCCGGCTACAACAACACCCCTGCCAACCGCCACCTTCCACCACAGGGACAACCCATCCCCTGGCAGTCGGCACAACCGGTTCAGGGCCCCAGCTGGGTGACACAGTCGGCGCCTCAGCAGGGCACACCCACGGCTCAACCCCAACCGCCCTCACCGGGCGCATACGGCCATGCCCCCACCCCACCGGCGCATCCAGCGCGACCGAGGCGGACCCGAACGTTACTCATATCAGTCCTGGTACTGGCACTCGTCCTTGCCGTTGGCGGCACCACCGCACTCATCGTGCACAAACGGAACAGCAACGCCGAGGCCTCCGATACGAATTCCGACCAGTGGTCGCAGGCCTGGCTGGACGGATTCGAGGAGGCCTGGTCCCTTGAGGCACCCACGGACTTCCGCGACAAGGAGATATCGACGCGCATCCACGGCAACCGACTGGTACGGATCACCAGCACGTCCGAAACTGCGACTGTCGCCGTTTTCGACATCTCCAAAAACAACCCCAGGCAGCTGTGGGAAACTCAGCAGGATGTTTCCGAAGCCATCGATCGGACCACAATCTGGGACGGTCGGATCGTCGTCGAGAACACGTTGATCGACGTTTACTCCCAGGAACGCAGCGTCGCACCCTGGGACGCGGACGCCCGGGTGAGCATCACGTCAACTGGCGCGATCGCCTGCGTAGACTCGACCTGCCGGTACTGGACTAGCCCCTCGGAGATGGCGTGGGAAACCGACTTCGGGACGGATAGCCCGGTGACAGTCCAGTCATCTAAAATCGTGGACGGGTACACACTCGCCAGCTCGTCCGACTACGACCACTTCGTAGTTGACTTGAGCACCGGCGCCACGAACGAGCTGGACACTAACAAGCACACCATCCAGCAGCCACTTGCGGACGGCTGGCTGGTTCGCTCCGGCGGAGGTTCACGCAAGGAGTCAACTATCGACCTTTACGAGCCCGACGGCACCTTCAGTGAGTCATTTAAGTACAATGAGTCCGCCTCATTCTCCAGCTACCCGTGGTCGCCCACTCCTTTCACACGGGAGCAGGCCAAACTCTGGCTAAAGGACCTCGACACCTCCTGGGCCCCATCAAGCTATTCCGCCTCAGAAACAGACACCAGCTGCAAGTCAATCACCATCAACGGAAACGATATCGTGCTGGGCAAGGACAACGCCCTGTTCGGGGTGAACCGCAAGAAGGAGTGCGCCTCTACTAGTGCCTTACAGGCGTTGTATCACTCCGGCCAGGGGCAGGTGCAGAAATTCAGTAAAAGGGATGGATACAAACTGTCCCTGGTGCTGGTGGACATGGTCACCGGACGCGCCTCAGAACCAATTCCACTTGGTACGACCGAGGAACGCCCATCACATAGGTCTATCGGCGACCTACTCCTCGTCGAATTCAAATATGGCAAAGTCATCGCCTACCGGCCCAGCTCATCGTGAGCGGGCCGCCCCCGGGTACGGGGCCGCCCTACTCGCCGCCGAGCAGTTCGCGGATCTCCTGTGCGGTCAGGCGGGCACGACTGGACGGCGTAGCCCCGGCGCGCGCCGCTGCCCCGTCGGCTGCGGCGTCCGCCGCGTCCGCGGCTCCCTCCACCACACGCTCGAACAGATCAGCCTTCTTTTCCTTCAGGGTCATGACCTTCTCCTCGATGGTCCCGGCGGATACCAGCCGGTAGACCATTACAGGCTTGTCCTGCCCGATACGGTGCGCGCGATCCACGGCCTGCTCCTCGGCCTGCGGGTTCCACCACGGATCCAGCAGAAACACGTAATCGGCCTCAGTCAGTGTCAGGCCGAAGCCACCGGCCTTCAGTGAGATCAGGAACACCTCGGCCTCACCACTGCGGAAGGCGTCGATCGCCTCCTGCCTGTCACCGGTGGCTCCGTCCAGGTAGGTGGTGCGCATACCGGCTGCCTCCAGCGCGTCTCGCACCCCACGCAGGTAGCGGGTGAACTGACTGAACACCAGGGCCTTGTGCCCCTCAGCCACCACCGGCTGCAACGTGTCAAGCAGCACCTCCACCTTGGCCCCGGGCTTGCGCCTCTGAGTGGGCTTGCCGCTTTCGGCGGCCTCGGATTCTTCAACCAGCGCCGGATCAAGTGCCATCTGCCGCAATGTGGTCAGGGACTTCAGCGCGGTGAACCGCGACTGCGCCGTGTCCTCCTCCAGTAGCCCCAGTACCTTCTGTCGTTCGCGCGCAAGCCGGCGGTCGTAGGCGCGCCGGTGCGCCGGGGCCAGCTCCACGGTCATGACCTGCTCATTCTTGGCGGGCAGGTCGGCGGCGACCGCCTCCTTGGTGCGACGCATCATGAAAGGGCGGATGCGGGTGCGCAGTGCCGCCAGCGCAGCCTCGTCCCCGTGCTCCACGGGGCGCCGGTACAGCTCGGCGAAGCGCTCCGGCCCGGGCAGCAGGCCGGGCGCGGTGATGGACAGCAGGCTCCACAGGTCCATCAGCGAGTTCTCCAGCGGTGTGCCCGTGATTGCTACCGTCGACGGTGTGTGCAGGCGCCGCATGGTCTTGTAGGTGACCGCGTTGTGGTTCTTGACAAACTGGGCCTCGTCCAGCACCACCCAGGACCAGTCTACGGCGGTGAAGTCCTCCTCCTCGATGCGGGCGATGGTGTAGCTGGTGACCACTAGATCGGCGCCGGAGCGGATCTCCTCCAGATTCTCGTCCCGCTTGGCACGGGTGCGGGTGATGGCGCGTACCCGCAGGTCGGGGCAGAAGCGGGCAGCCTGCTCCGCCCAGGCGCCGACGACGCTCGTGGGCGCCACCACCAGCACCGGGCCGTCAAACGCCCCGGGCTGCGCCGCCTCGCCGACCTCGGCACCGTTGTGGGCAGCGTCCACACCCGCCGCCCGCTGCTCCGCCATGCGCTGGACGACGGCGAGCACCTGGATGGTCTTTCCCAGGCCCATGTCATCGGCAAGGATGCCGCCGAGCCCGGTGGACTGTAGTAGAGCCAGCCAGCGGTAACCATCAAGCTGGTAGGGACGCAGCTCGGCGCGCAGCCCGGCAGGCGCCGGCGCATCCACAACCGACGGCGCCCCGCAGGCACCGCCGGCGTCTGCGGTCCCAGCACGGTCACCGCCTGCCGGCCCGCTCCCCGCACCGTCCTCGGCCGCGGCGGCCACCGCCAAGAGCCGCTCAACGCCCTCACGCCAGCGGCGGGCCGCCTCCCCGATCACCCCGAGCTGCTCCAACTCGGCGTACAGGCCCGCCTGGAAGGCGGTGACCGCCAGGTCGCCGGCGCTGCGGGCATGGGGATCGCGCAGGTCACGGCCCTCCTCCATGAGCCGGGCCAGGCGCGTGATCTCGGGGCGGTCGGCAAGGCTGATCCACTGGCCGGAGTCCAGCAGCACCTCATCGGCGCCCTGGGCGACCGCGGTCATCAGCCGCTCCACGGGCACGTCCTCTTCCCCCACTTTCACGCGCACCCGCAGGGAGAACCAGTCAGGCCGATCGTCGTCATCGGCAACGTCGGTGGTGATCAGCGGGGCGTCCTCGGCCTCCCGGTAGTCGGGCACACGGCCCTCCACCTCGACGACGACGCCGTCGACCGCCTCCAGCGCGGGCAGGGCCTGGGACACCAGCCGCGCAGTGCTCATACCGGTGAAGACGCCCCGCTGCCACAACGGACCGTGCGTCGGCACCAGCGGCATACAGGCCTCGACGATGCTACGGGCCAGGCGGTCCTCGGCGCGGGCGTCACGTGCCACGGGCGCTGACTTGGCCGAGTGCGCCGGACCGGGTTCTGTGATTACCGCCGTGTGAGGCTGGAAACCGGTGCTCGTCCCCGCCTGAGCGGCAGTGCCGAGGACCCGGCCCCAGCTCGGCGGCGCAGGCCCGTTGAGAAGCTCCGTGAGGCTGCCCAGCTCGGCTTCTCCTCGATTGTCCCCGGATGACGTGAGGTAGCGGATGGACCAGGAGGTCTCGGCGCGGTGAGCGGCAGCGTCCAGCTCGATGCGGAGCACAGCGGCCGGCGCGCCGACATCCGGCACGTTCAGGGTGGGGTCGAGGTCGACGATGGGGACTGCTGCGGCGAGCCGCCCCAGGTGCTCGCGTTCAAAGCGGCCCACGTCCGCGGCGGGAACGGTGATCTGCTCGTTGTGCGCCAGCAGTCGGCCCAGTACCTCATCGGGCGGCGGCTCCAGCGGCATGAGATTCAGGGCGCCGTCGCCGCCTGTGAGCGCGTATGCGTGGACGGGGTTGCCCAGCGGCCGGGGCGCGCTGGCGGATTCTGCGCCGAGCATGAGCCCCTCCACCGCATCAATATCCAGTGCGGCGGCTACAAGAGCAGTGCCGTCAGCCTGACGGTTCACCCCGACGCCGGCACGCAGCCCGGGCAGGATGCGCACCTCATGGCCAGCATGCTGGGCCGTCGTCAGTGTCACCCCGGCGGCGACGGCGCGCCGCAGTGCGTCCCAGACGCGAGTCGGCAGCGCGCCCAGGTCGATAACGGCGTTGCTGTAGTAGTAGTCGCCGTAAGGGTCCATGGAGGCCAGGTCCGCCAGGGCGGAAAGCACGTCCGGGGCGACTTCACCGGTCAGCTCCCCGGTTGTCAGGCCGCGCCAGGAGATGCCCTGCTTGACCCAACCACGCTTGCCGGCGATCAACGGGCGCAGGTGCAGGCGCCCCGGCCGGGCGGAGGATGCCCCGAAGCGTCCGGTGCGGCCGGGTGCGGTCGCCGTGTCCGCGACCTCGAGGGCGACGGCCCGGTACGCCGTACGCCGAGTACGCAGCAGCTGGTTGAGGCGGCGTTCCCAGTCGATGTCACCGGCAGGTGCTGAGGCGGACTGGGCCTGGCCCCGCGCGGTCAGAACCAGGGCGGCCGTGTGCTTGCAGTTACCGCCCACCGGGCAGGAGCAGGTGCCGGACCAGCGCACGCGCTGGCCGGAGATGCGGGCGAACACCATGGTCTGGTAGACCCGCCCCTGCGCACCGCGCACCGCGGCGGCGAGAATCTCACCGTTGCCCGAAACGGAGAGGTTGGCTACCCGCCCCTGCTCCGCGTAACGGCGCCCCCGTCCGAAGGCCGGCGCGCCGACCACGCCTATTATCTCAGCATCGGCTACTCGTGCCGGCCAGTCCTCGGGCGTTATCTCTCGGGCCATGCCCCCACCATACGGGCGGGGTCCGACACATATCGAACCGCTTGGACCGCCGCAGGGCGGCCGGGGGCCGCGCCTCCAAGGGCCTCAGCCCGACCGGGCTACCACCCGTCATCCTCCCGCTCAACCATCGCCAGCGCATCGGTCAGTGCCTTCTTGACTCCGCTGGCGCTGAGTCTGCGCTTCTTGCCGCTGAGGCGTTTGAGCGCCAGGTTACACAGATCCTCAGTGGAGACCCAGCCGGCTGAGCCAGCACGGAGTTCACGCATCAGCGCCGCCAGCTCCCGGGGGTGGATCTCCTCGATGGAGTCCACGTGATCCAGCGCATGACGCCGGTAGCGCACGGGCAACCGGGCGGCGTCCATGCTCCGCCACACGAAGCCTGCGTCGTCGGTGTAGGCGAATGCGTCGCCCAGCAGCGCATCGACCTTCTGCTCCCGGGACTTCACCACCCGGGTGAGCCCGTAGGCGCGGCAGAGCTTGACGATCAGCCGGTGCCGGGTGAGTGGGGACTCGACGTCGCAGATGGCACGGGCTGTCTCAACCACGTGTGCACGTTCTGGCGAGTTCTTGTCCTGTGCGCGGTCGAGTATCTCCAGCGGGTACACGCCCTCAGGCCGCCACTGCCGGTACTCCGTATCGGCGAGTGGCGCACTCTCCGGTGCGGCCGCATCATCCGATGCCACGACCGGCGTCTGCTCGTGCGGGGCCTCGGGCGCCAGGGCCTCGGTGGGCGTCGGCGTCGACTCTGTCTCCGCTACCGCCGGCTGCGGCCGAGCCGAAGTCACCGACGCCGATGCCTTCCCCGACGCCGATGCCTTCCCCGACGCCGATGCCTTCCCCGACGCCGCAGACGCCGTCAGCACTGCAGATGCTGTCGGCACTGCGGACGGTGCACTGGCCGCGGCCTGCAAACCCGCCGGCTCCGGCGCGCCTCCGGAGGCGGCGAGCAGGCGCGCGACCTCGGCATCCGCGTCGGCCACCCATGTGGGCATCCAGACGCGCTCAATCCGCTCCCACCCCATGGACTGCAGTACATCGACCGGCAGCAGGTCACGGTCCGTGGTGCTCGCCCGCCGATTCCAGCCGGGCCCGTCCAGCAGCACCGCTACGCGCGCTCCCCCGGCTCCGGTGACCACCAGGTCGATCTCGAAGTCCGAGTGCCCGACGCCGGCCATCACCTCGGCGCCCGCATCCCGTAGGCGCGCGGCGATCTGGTCGCGGTGCAGGTCCACGGAGGCGACCGAGCGCGGCCGGCCGTGCGGCGCGATGCCGCTGCGTGCTCGCCCCAAGTACTCGCGCAGGTCCTTCACCCCCTGGTGGGTGGAGCGCTCAGCGTGCAGGTCCTCCGGATCGAAGCTGGAGAATACGACCACCTGCCTGCGGGCCCGGGTGATCGCCACATTCAGCCGACGCTCACCGCCGACGTGGCTCAGGGAGCCGAAGTTGAGCGGCAAGTCCCCACGTTCATTGGCCGAGAACGTAACCGACACCAGGATCGTGTCGCGCTCCTCCCCCTGAACGTTGTTCAAGTTGCGTACGAACAGGCCATCGCTCGCATTTAGCGCCTCGATGATGCGTTCCCGGCCGCTGTTTCGCAGCTCGGTCTCGATCAAGTCGCACTGCTGGTTGTTGAAAGTGATGATTCCCAACGAAGGAGCGGCCTGCGGCGAGGCCTCAAAGCGCCTGCTGACCTCGTCTACGATCTGCCGAGCCTCCACCGGATTGGTGTTGGGCCTGATGCCACGGTGCTTGGCCGTTTCAGCACGGTAGTAGGTGCCGTTGACGCGCCGCAATGAGATGCCGTAACCGTCCGGCCCATCAGCCGGAGCGGCGGCTATCGCCAGTGGGCTCGGGAAGGACAGCAGCCTTCCGCCGTAGTAGTGCCGGTTGGAGAAGGCGATGAGTGACTCGACCCGGCTGCGGTAGTGCCAGGTCAGGCGGCGGGTGGGTAGGCCGAGTTCCAGGCAGCGATCGAGGATCGAGTCCGCGCCATCCTCCCCGGAGGTGCCACGACCAGACGCGGCCGCCGTGCCCGGCGGGGGTGTCGGCGGCATCTGCTTGGGGTCTCCTACCACCACTGCGGAGCGTCCCCGTCCCAGGGCGCCGACGGCGTCGGCAACGGTGATCTGGGAGGCCTCGTCGAAGACGACCACATCCACGTAGCGCCTATTCGCCGGGAAGAAACGGGCCACCGAGTCCGGGGACACCAGGATGCACGGGGTTATCGCGGTGATCAGGTCCCAGTAGGAGTCGACCAGGGCGCGGACATTCAAAGTGCTCTTGCGACGCTCAACCTCGTCGCGTAGCGCTGCAGCGCGCTCGCCGGCCTCACGCAGCACGCGGTCACGACGGCTCAGTACCGCATCGAGCAGCTCGGACGGCAGCTGTTCGCGTAGTCGGCTCTGCAACCGCCGGTACTCGTCCAGCCGGGCTTCGTGCTGGTCCGCGTCGAATCCGTCCAGCCCGCTACGGGCAGCGCAGGCGTTGAACAGTGCCTGCGCATGGGGCGCTGCGGACGCGTCCGCCCCCATGGCCTCCACCAGTTCCTGGCGAGCCGCATAGTAGGACTTGCCCTCCTGCCCCGGTGCGTGCAGCTGCTCACGATACGCCTCCAGTTCTCCGCGTGAGTCCGCCAGTTGCCGGCGCAGTCCCGCCAGCGCCGCGGCATCATGACCGGGTGCCTGCAGCTTCAGCGCCCCGCGTAGCGCCTCACAGACGTCGATGGGTCGCATGCCGTTGTCGTGCAGGTTGAGCAGCAGGTCCCCGATGCCGGTCTCCTCGCCCAGCCTCCGGGCGACGACGTCGAGCGCGGACTGCTTCTCCGCCACGAACATGACGGTGCGCCCCAGCGCCAGGGAGCGGAAGATGAGGTTGGCGACCGTCTGGGACTTCCCCGTGCCGGGAGGCCCCTCAACCACCAGGCTGCGTCCAGAGACAGCGTCGGCGATCACCTGGGCCTGGGCGGAGTCCGCCACCAGTGGCAAGTTCTCCACCACCTCATCGAGATCCGTCGCGGCTCCGGGGGCTTGGTCCTCAGCATCGGCGCCGGGAGTGCCCTCCAGCAGGCGTGCCACCAGCGGATTGGCGGTTATGATCGGCCAGTCCTCCTCCAGGTCCCGCCACATGCGGTAGGTGGAGAAGCGGAACAGCCCGAGGTGGACAGTGGAGTCGACGCGGTCGCGGCGACCTGCGGTACGCAGCTGTTGACGCAGGTTGTCCAGCGTGGACTCAACGTTGACGCCGTGAGCGTCGTATACGGGCTCACGCAACGCAGTCAGGTCGATGCCCGTATCCGCCTGGAAGCGTGCGCGCAGGGAGGAGTTGGGGGTGGACACGCCGGCCTCATCCAGCAACACGCCGAACGTATCCCCTTCCCGTTCCAGCTTCACGGGAACAAGGATCAGGGGAGAGCGCACACGCCGACCATCGGCGTACCAGCTAAGCGTACCGATCGCGAGGTACAGGTTGTTCGCCCCGGTGTTCTCCAGGGTGGTGCGAGCGGATGCGGCCATGCTCTGCAGGCGCCGCACGTACTCCTTGCTTCCAAGAACCGCACCCACGGTGTGCGCCTCCAGCAACTCCGTGGCGTCATCCGCCGCCTGCGTGACGTCCCGGGTGGACCTGGCGCCGAAGCCGGCCGCGGCCCTGAGGGTGATGTACTCGCGCTTGTTGACGATGTCCTCGAAGTCGCCGACGAGTTCCGGCGGCACCCTAAGCTCGATCGCTGAGCGCGCGGTTCGGTCGATCAGCGGGTTGCGCAGGGACAGGTCTAGCAGGGACCGTTTCCACTCCTCCACGCGCGCCGGCGCCGCCCCCACTGCCCGGTCGGTGCCCGGCCCGCCCACCGACCGCGTCGCGTCCGCATGCGCGGGCGCGGTAACAGCCGGACCCTCCGCGTCCTGTTCCGCCCGGACGGCGGACGGGGGCAGCTCCACGACGACGCCGTCCTCATCACGTTCGAGCGCCGGCTGCGGCACCGCACCACTGGAGCGCGCGGCGGCGATCGAAACCACGAGGGTCAGCTCTGAGAGGGCGGCCTCCACTATCTGCTGCGCCGCACCGCCCGGCACGTGCAGTACACCCGCGGGTGAGCGCAGGGCGGCGGACGGGTCTATCAGCCCGATGTCGCCCTGCCGCACCCCTGCGGCGAACGCCTCCGGAGAGTCCCCCACGCTCACCGCCCCATTTCTGGCGTATCCCAGCAGCACCGAGGTGGACGTCAGTGCCAGCATCGGGCGAATCCCGAGTCGTTCAAGGATGCCTGCGAGCAGGACTGCGACGTCGAGCTCGCTGCCGGCACGCGCATCCATAACCTCGCCCGCGGTGCGAACTGTTAATGGTTCCTGCCACCGTATAGTGCCGACGTCCGCCACGAGGCCACGGCTGCGCAGTACGGCGCAGGCCGCGTCGGCCACGTCGTCGGGGACCGGGCTCGGCGTACCTAGGCTCGCGCGCGCATGCGCCTGCGCTGCCAACGCCTGAACCACTGACTGATCGGGCTGGACGAAGGTCGCCAGCGCCGGGCCGGCCCAGAGGTCGCATCCGGCCTGCTGCCACTGGCGCGGGGACAACGCGGCGAGGGCATCAACCCGGCGGATCAGCTTCACGCCCTCCCGAGTGCTCAATTCCACGCGCACGTGGGCGGGGCTCGACTGGTCAACCTGTGCCAGGTTGCCCGGGTGGAGCTTCAAGGCTCTGCTGGTCCGTAGTTCGCGCTGCGCGTCCACATCCCAGGTGAACCGCCACGGCTCGACCAGCTCGCGGCCGCCAGGTCGGGGAACTCCGGAACCGGCCCCGACCCGGCAAGCAGGGCCCGCAGCGTTTCGGGTGTGCAACGATTGGCCAGCGTGTTGCGTAGATAACGCTCCAGATGCGGAGGGAGAACGCTGAGCATGCCCCGCAGGGCCAGATCGTGATTGTTGAACTTCATGGGCTTCGGTGCGGAGATGGTTGAGATTGCCCTGAGCTACCGGGCGTTTGGGCGTATGCCCGACACGCCCCGGAGGACTGCCCCACAGGGCCAGATGGAGCCGACTTGGGCAGGCTACAGGTTCCTCATGACACGAATTGCTAAAGGACCGCTACGCAGGCGCTTATCAGCGCCGTCGACGCACGATCTGGGCCACCAGTTCTCTACTGCATCCGAGCGCCTGGAAGGGGTGGATGCCATCGGCCCACGTCTCGTTGTCGGTGTAGATGACGAAGGTGTCCACTTCCAGCTCGTGTTCGGCGGCGTACAGCATGGGCAGCGCGCAACCCGTACCACCGAGGGGCATCGCATCCACCACCCTTAGCGCGTCATCAAGGCGGCGGCGGGGCTGATGCCCAACGGAGCCATCGCGGTCGGCTGCCAGTATCCCGGACGAGTACTGGAGAAGGCGAAGGCGGCGGAGCCCGGTTCAGCGGCAAGCTGCACCAGCGCCAGTGCGGCCGCCCATGGCGGGCAGCAACCCCATTCGGGTCAGGCGCGGCAGCCGGCGCATGAGCTCGGCCAGCGGCAAGCCCCGGCAGTACCGTCCGTGCCGCGAATCAGTGAAGTGAGGCGTCGGCCTCGGTGACCCTCCAGGCATGGAAGGGGACGGTCAGCCCGGCCCGGCTGGGGGCACACAGGTAGGGGCCGGCCTGCGCGACGGCGTCCTCGGGGAAGGGCAGCAGACGCACCATGCGCAGGGCGGCAGCGCCGTCGGGCGCTATGAGCCCCGCGCGCACGGTGAGAGCGTCACCTTTGCGGCTGACCCGAATGCGCACGCGCTCGCCCTGCCAGTCGGGCACCGGGCTCACCGACCAGTCGGAGTTGCCGGCCGTGACAACGGCACCCAGTTGGCAGGCGCCGTCGGAGAACTCAACCCCGGCCTTCACCCAGTTCTCGGGGTCGACGCGCACCATAATGCCGGCCTGGTCGAAGTTCTCAGTGAAGGCCGCGGTCATATCCACCTCAACCGCAGTGCCCGGCTGGAAGGGCGCCAGCAAGGCGTGGGCGGTGTCGACGATGAATCCGTAACTGGTGCGCCTCCAAGCGTCGGACTTCTCCACGGCGGTGACTAGCAGGTCCCCGCCCCTCTCCTCAGCAGCTGCGGGCGGGTTCAGCCAGTGGCCTGCGGACCAGGGAAGCGACGTCATGCCCCGACTCTAGCCGCGAGGCGGCGTGAGCGCAGTCCCCGTGGGCGGGCGATGCGGCATGTTCCGTCAGTTTCAGGGAGGCGACCCCAAGCGCAGTCCTCGTGGGCGGGAGATGAGAACCGCGCTGCGACGCGGCCAGCCGCCGCGCCCCGGCGGTATCCAGCTGCGCAGGTACCCCGGGCACACAGCTCCATCCGCGCCCCGCCCGGCGGCGGCAATGCGCGGCCACAACGCTCTCCGCGTGCGCGGCGCTTTCCCCCGGGGCGCCCGCACCGCCCGGGTACGTCAGGGACAGGTGATGACGAAGTCGATGCTCTTCGTCTCCGTCGAGCCACTCGGGGCGGCCTCACCAGTGACGGTGTAGGTCTTTTCGCTTACCTCGACCTGCACGTCTCCCGCCTGGCTCCGGTATCCCTCAATGTTCGTGTAGTTGAGGGACGCGTCATCGCCGGGGACGATGGTGATCAGTCGTACCTCGCTTGAGGCATCGTCAATAGCCAGGGACACCGAGCGCACCCCCGCGTCCGAAATCACGGAATCCGTCGGACCCACACCGATCGTGGTCTGGCCGTCCTGTGAGCCGCAGGCCACCCCGGCATTCTCGATCTCGAAGGGCTCGCCGTCGAGAGTTCCGGTGAAAGAGCCCCCGACCTTGACGTCCTCTAGCGGCAGTGGCGCGTCCGCACCCGGATCCGATTCAGAGTCGTTTCCTCCCTCGGCTGCGGTTGCCGAGTCCGCGACTGCCGGGGAGGCGGACTGCTCGGCGTCGCTCGAGCTGTTGCTGCCGCAAGCGCCCAGGCCGAGGACGAGCACGAGCGCAGCGGCCGTGGTGGTGGTCTTCAGGAGAGGAGTCTTCATGTCTGGATCCTGTCTACTGTCGGGACGGAAGCACGGCGCCTCGGGAGCGCCTGCGGCTGTGAAGCTACCAAGATAACGGTTCTGGCGCACTCACTCGCGCGTTCGAATCGCGGCCAAAGACGCACCTCCTGCCGGCATTCGCCGACCGCCCCACCTTCAAACCGCTGCAATGAGCCCGTTGACCGCCGCAGCTACGAGTCCCGAGCTGACGACCCCACGGTCAATCGCCGGATCAGCGGCACCCCGACAATTGCCGGGTAGCGGATCCCTGACAATCGCCGGGTCAGCGGCCCCCTGACGATACCCGTGAGCCATGGCACGGATTGCACCACTTTCAACCCGCGCCGTCCCCAACTCCGGGGGCGAACCGCACCATCACGCGGCTGGATCCGGCAGGCATCACCACCGCAGGTTGAAAGTGGTGCATTCCTTGACACTTCCCCACGCAGGGGCGAACCTGCCAAGGCGTCCTGGCGCTGCCCCGCACCTCCTCGCCTCCCACTGCGCCACTGAGTCCACCTCTCCTGGCGCGTGCAGCCAGTGGGTGCCCGGAACAACCGTCAGGCCAGCGACGAAGCGACGGCAGAAGTCCTCTGCCGACTCGCGCGGCACCAATTCATCCCGCTCCCCCATGATGATCGACATCGGCACATCCCAGACGACCGTCTGCCGGCCGTCCTGGGCGGCCCGCGAAGCGAATACCTCGGCATCGCGCCGCGAGCCACCCGCCCCGTGAACGCACAGGAAGGCGCGCGGCGCTCCCTCGGCCCCAGACGGTCACGTCATCACGGTCGGGAACGTCGAACGCTTTCGCAACCGCCATTGCTATCGGCCCATGGGCGCGGGCGATCACGCCGATTCACCTGCGTGAGCAGTCAGTCGGTGGAACGCCCGCGCCCGATCGCGCCTCACAGGTAGTGGGCGCGCAGGTCCTCGGGGGACTTGGCGGACAGGTCTGCCAGCGTCACGTCAAAAACGGTGCGCGCGCCAGACTCGCCGCGGGCAGCAATCCTCGCCACCGCCCGCCCCATGGCGGCCACCACGGAACCGGTGAACTCCGGGTTGGAGCCGAGCTGCAGCTCGAAGTTCACGGTCTCGGCCACACCATCGGAGGTGTGACCACGGCGAACCACGGTGCCGCCGTGCGGGATGCCGGCGTGCTCGGCGGCCAGTTCCTCGGCGGTGATGAAGTTGACGGTGGTGTCGTAGTCGGCGAAGTAGTTGGGCATCGCCTTGATCTCCCGCTCAATGCGGGCCAGGTCGGCGCCAGCCTCCGCCACCACATAGCACTCGCGCGTGTGCATGGAGCGAGTGGTGAGCTCAACATCATCGCCGGACTTGACCGCGGCGACGGTCGCCTCGACCGGCCGGGTGTACTGCTTGGCGTCCACAACGCCGTCAATGCGGCGCAGGGCGTCGGAGTGCCCCTGGGAGACGCCGGGACCCCAGAAGGTGGTGGTGGCGCCGTCTGGCAGGACGGCCTCCCCCAGGACCCGCAGCATGGAGAACAGGCCCGGGTCCCAGCCGGTGGAGATCAGGGCGACGTGCCCGGAAGCCTTGGCGGCGGCGTCGACGGCGGCGAAGTGCTCGGGGATGCGGGCGTGGGTGTCAAAGGAGTCGACCGTGTTGAACAGCACGGCGGCAGCCGGAGTCTGCTCGATCAGGTCGGTGGCCGAGCCGCCGCAGTTGAGGCAGACGTCCACCTTGTCGGCCCAGGCGGGCATGTCGTCCACGTGGGCGACGGGCGCGCCCTGAGTGGCGACCGTAGCCGGGTCACGCCGCGTGAAGACTACGACGAGCTCCATGTCCTCGTTCTTGGTGATGGCCTGCTCGGCGCCGCGCCCGAGGTTGCCGTATCCGTTGATCGCTACCCTGATCATGCTTCCTCCTGGTGTGCTTGCTACGGGGGCGATCCTAGAGACCTGTCGTGTTGCCGTCGCGTGACGGGCCGAGGAGTGGCCCGCGTCGGCGCATCCGCCGTGCCCCGTCCGCGTAAGCGACAATGTGTCCGGCCATTGGCACATCCGAACGAAGGAGACGACATGATCGACGTGCTCAGAGCCCGCTTCGCGGCATACCCGCACCGGCACGAGGGCATCTCCTGGGATGCGGTCGCCGCGCGCCTGGCCGCGCGTCCCGAGGCGCTGACCGTGCTCAGGCGCATGGAGGACACGGGTGGGGAGCCCGACGTCGTCGACTATGACGCGCAGGCGGACGAATTCGTCTTCTACGACTGCTCGGCCGAGTCCCCCGCCGGCCGGCGCAGCCTCTGCCTGGATGATGAAGCCCTGCGCTCCCGCAAGCGGAACCCGCCGCGGGGCAGCGCCGCGGGCGAGGCTGCGGCCTTCGGCGCCCGGCTCATGGGTGAGGCGGAGTACCGCCACTTGCAGAGCCTTGGGGAGTTCGACTTGAAGACCTCGACCTGGCTGGCGACGCCGGCGGACGTGCGTGCCCTGGGCGGGGCGCTGTTCGGCGACCGGCGCTTCGGCCGGGTCTTCGTCTACCACAACGGCGCCGACTCCTACTACGGTGCGCGCGGCTGGCGCGGTGTCCTACGGGTGTAGCAGTTGGGATCAGCGCGCTGCCGGGGTCAGCCGATAGATGCTCATGCCGTCTTTGAGGTTTTGGAGGCGATGAAGGCATCGAAGTCGAAGGGCTCAGCAGGCCCACTGGCCTCGCCTTCCGCAAGCGCTTCACGTAATGCCGCCAGTTCCGTCTCCCGATCCTCCAACAGGCGCAGGCCGGCGCGGATGACCTCGCTCGCGGACCGGTAACGTCCAGATCCGACCTGGTGCGCAATAAATCCGGTGAAGTGATCGTCGAGGCTGACGGAGGTGTTCGTTGCCATGACCCCATTCTACCAATAATTGGTACCCGCTACGTTGTGACCCCTCGCCGAACAAGAAAGTCGAGTCAGGAGCGGCGTGAACCCGCCGAACGGTGCACTATCTTGATCGCCTGCGGATCGTCGGGCAGCGCGACGAGCCCATCGGTGGCTCCATCCCAGTGCAGGGGCAGGGAGAAACCGGCACGTGCGAGTTCCGCCCGGATGGCGGCGGCGCGGGGATGGGCGATGACGGGCGGGTGGGCGGCCCCGGGATTGACGACGTCCAGGTCGGCGACAGCGGCGTGCAGGCGCGCCAGGCTAGCGCGACGGCGGGAGAGTTCGGGATTGAACTCCGGCAGGGCGAGCCTGGCGCGGTAAGGGCCCGGCATGGGTGCGGGCGCCCAGGCGACGTCAAGCAGGTCCTCGACGGCGTCCATTAGCACGGGCACAGCGGGGCGGCGTTCGGCGATCTCGGCGACGGCAGCCAGGTCCGCGTTAAGGGAGTCGCTGGCAAGCTCGGGCGTACGGGCCAGCCCGTGGACCACGCCGCCGAGAGGGATTGGCAGTAGCTTGCGCAGGCTGGCGACCAGGTAGTCGGCGTCGGGATGGTGCGTAGTTCCGGCGTCCGCCAGCAGTTCATCGGCACGCTCCAGCACCGTGTGGGTGGCGTCGACGACGATGCGCGCCCCGGTGCGGCGGGCGGCCGCGAGCGCGGTGCGAAGCTCGCCGCCGGCCCGGTTGCCGAAGGTCTCGGCATGCAGGACGAGCGGCGGGCGCGTGCAGGCCGCGAGCGCTGGGGCGAGTGCGCCGGGGTCGAGCAGGCCGGTGGGGCCGCAGCCGACGTCGGTGACGCGCAGGCCCTCGAGTTCGAAGGGGATGGCCATCGCGGTGCAGCGCACGCGGGGTGCGAGGACCTCGCGGACGCCGTCGGCGCGGGCCTCGCGGGCCACCAGGGCGAGCGCATGCCGGCCCGCGGCGGTGAATACGGGCGGAGGCTGGCGGGCCGGAGGCATGCGCCCAGGGTAGGCCCGGCGCACACTGGTCGCATGAAGGACCTGTTGATCCCGCCCGGCCCTGGCTGTCCGCGGGGGCTGACGGTGCCGGCGGCGGAGCTGAGCGAGCAGTTCACGCACGCGTCCGGCCCCGGCGGCCAGGGCGTCAACACCGCCGACTCCCGCGTCCAGCTGAGCCTGGACCTGGCGACGACGACGACGCTTGACGAGCGGCAGCGCCAGCGAGCCCTGCAGAACCTGAGCGAGCGCCTGACCGGGACGGTGCTCACGGTTACCGCGGCCGAGCACCGCTCCCAGTACCGCAATCGGATGGCGGCGCGGGAGCGCCTGGCGGGGTTGCTGCGGGGCGCACTCGCGCCGCCGGTGGCGCGCCGGGCGACCAAGCCCACCCGCGGTTCCCAGCGTCGTCGTCTGGCGGCCAAGCGACGGCGCGCGGAGCTCAAGAGCCTGCGCCGCAGACCGCCCGCCGAGTAGAGCCGCCGGCGCTTGCCGCGGCAGGGATGCGGGCGAGCGTTCTCAGAGACCCGCGGGCGGCCCTTTTGCTCCTCCGCCCGTCAGCGCATTGGAATTGGCCAGCCGACGAACATGCCGTCGATCTGTTCGGGCACGACGGCGCCGCGGCCGGTGAGGTAGGTCAGCTCGCCCATGCCGCGGAGCTTAGCGGCATGAGCGATCTTCTCCGATGAGCATCACGAGCCCTGACAAACGGGTTCTTCGCGTTTGCGAGTGCACTGGTGGGGTTGACTGGTCGGGGCGCCGGTGGAGGTGTTGAATCGTGGCCGCGGGGTGCGGGCTCTCGGGGCTTTGGGCGCAGTCTGCGTGCTGGCTGACGGCGGCCAACTCCTCTGCTGCGCCGAGCCGAAGCGGCCGGCGTTGTCGACGATCAGAATCAGATGCCTGGCGCCCCTGGCGAGAGACAAACGGTGCGTTGAACGACCTTCGCACCCGCTGCACGCTCCGGGCCGCGTTCCACGACCTTGGTGCTTGTCCACGACCTTGGTGCGCGTTCCACGACCTTGGTGCTTGTCCACGACCTTGGTGAGTGTTCCACGACCACCCCGGGGTAGTGCAACACGCACCAAGGTCGTGCAACGCACCAAGCAGCCCTCGCATCTCATGCCGTTCCCCCACCCAGACGCATCGCCGCCGAGCGTGAGGCATCATCACCTGCCCATGTTGCGAACCTCCACCGGGGCACGCCTCCACCACACCCGCAAATGCGAAGAACCGACAAGGCTCATCCGGTTCGGGGGTGTGGTGGTTGTGTCGGGGCTGAGGTGTCTGTTGCGCCGACGGACGTTAACAACGCTACTTAACGGCCTGCTGTATACCTCCCAGCCCTTCAGCAGACCGTTAACAGGCGTTGTTAACCCCGAAGTAGCGTTGCAAGCCAGGAAGCGGCGTTACAGATAATCCCGCTGCCAGACACCGGCGATGACGGCAGCTAAGTCCGACCCGGTGAACCGGAAGGCTCACCGGGTCCCTCCGACGAAGGAATCTGTGCAGGCAAAGCGGTTCCGTCAGTCCAGGAAGGCGCGAACCTGCGAGGCGAAAAGGTCGGGCTCCTGGAAGATGGCGCCGTGACCGGCACCGGGGTAGAGCTCCTCGAGCCTGGCGGCAGGCAGACGCCGTCCCAGGTCCAAGGTGTTGGAGCTGGGGACCATGAGGTCGTTGTCGCCGTTCACCACCAGGACCGGGTGGCCGATCCGGGACAGGTCCTGCGGCTCCTGCCGGCCCCAGCTGCGCACGGCCTTGAGCTGGCGCAGGAGGCCGGGCACGCGCGCGGCCCTGTCGGGATGCTTGAAGGCAGCCACACGGCCCAGGAACTCATCCGCCCTGTCCCAGGCGGCCACGGGGAAGAACAGGTAGTGACGGGCGTCCTTGCGGGTCACGGCCGCCTGCGCCATGGCCCGGAAGGTCAGGCCCGGTACCCGGGTGATGCCGGCGCCTCCCGCCGGGCCGGTGCCGGCGAGCACGGCCATGCGGAAACGTTCCGGGTGGGTCAGCAGCAGCTGCTGGGTGACAAATCCGCCCAGCGAGAGACCAAGGACGTCTACTTGCTCCAGCCCTGCGGCAACGAGGAACTCGATCACACCGTCGGCCATTCCCGCAACGGTGGTGGGCGCCGAGCCGGAGGAGCCGCCCATGCCGGGGTAGTCCACCGCGATGACCGGGCGGTCCTGCACAAATTGGTCGACCAGCCGCGGGTCCCAGCCGTCGAGGGTGGCCGCCAGGTGATTCAGGAGCAGCAGTGGCACCCCGCTGTCGGAGCCGACCGCCCGGTACGCGAAGTACGCGCCTTGGGGTGTGGTCATGCCCTCGACCGGCGCGTCCACGTACGAACCGTCGAAGTACTTCACCGTGCTCACGCTCCGCCCTCCACCACGATCTTGCCCGGGGCGGCCTTCCCGGAGGCGGACAGCTCCATGGCCTGCTCCAGTTCGCCCAGCTCGAAGGTGTGTCCCACCAGCGGCTTGATGCTGCCGTCCTCAATGGCGGGGGTGAGCTGTGCCAGGCGGCTGCCGTCGGCGCGCATGAAGAGGAACTTGTACGCGACTCCCTGCCGCTTGGCGGCGCGGCGCACCCCGCGGCTCATCATCCACATGACCGGCTTCAGGATCGGCTTACCCAGTTGTGCCGCGAACTCGGAGTCAGGCGCGCCGACCACCGAGACCATGGTGCCTCCCGGCCGAAGCACCTTCATGGATCGCAGCGTCTCTTCCTTTCCCAAGGTGTCCAGGACGACGTCGTAGTCCTTGACATGGTCCTCGTACCGCTGGGTCCGGTAGTCCACGACGACGTCGGCCCCCAGCTCGCGGGCCAGGTCAACGTTCTTGGTGCTCACCGTGGTTGCCACTGTGGCGCCGAGGTGCTTGGCCAGCTGGATGGCGATTGAGCCGAGGCCCCCGGTGCCGCCCTGGATGAAGACCTTGTCCCCCGGCTTGACTCGCGCTTTCTCCATGAAGGCCTGCGCGGCCGTGAGCAGCACCAGCGGCAGTGAGGCCGCCTCGGCGAAGCCGAGTCCGGCGGGCATGGGGGCGAGGTCCTCGGCGTCGACTGCGATGGACTGCGTGAAGGTGCCGATCCGGTTGATGCCCGGACGCCCGAACACGCGATCGCCCACCGTGAAGTTCTCCACGCCGGGGCCCACCTCGGTGACCACGCCGGCGAGCTCCTGTCCCAGCACTTGCGGCAGCCGGTAGCTGATGAGCTGCCGGAACTGCCCGGCTGCGATCATGCGGTCCAGCGGGTTGAGGCCCGCCGCACGGATATCAACCACCACCTGCCCCGGGCCGGCCACCGGCTCGGGCACTTCAATCCACTCGAGCGTCCCGCCGTTGCGGTAAGAGGTAAGCGCGTAGGCCTTCATCACGTGTGCTCCTGTCCCGGTCATGCTCCCGGCGAAGAAACCGCCGAGAGGAGCAGACCATCTAAGTTCAGATACCGAACCTAGCCTGCGCCGACTTCACTGTCAACCGGACAGTCCAGCCATACCTCCCAGCCATACCTCTTTCCTCATGCGCAGCCTTCACATCCCGGTCGCGGGCCGCAGACCGCAGTGCTACGATCGTTAAGTATCAAAAACGGACTCAGGGTTGCGTCGGCTTCGTCGGCGAGCGAGCACGGGTGCGCCTGCGGGCGAGCCGACGAACCTGTTCCGCCCGCATCGACGCCACACACATAAGCACATCGTGGGCACCGCGTGCACGCGCAGCGCCCCGGCGCCGTCGGCAGCCGCAAAGGATCAGGGAGTGCCAGACACCATGACGGGACCACAAACCACCTGCCCCATCGCGGCCAGCCTGGAGCTGCTGGGCGAGAAGTGGACCCTGCTGATCCTTCGCGATGTTTTCCAGGGCATACACCGGTTCAGCGACCTGGAGGAGAGCCTCGGGTGCCCGCGCTCAATCCTGTCGGCGCGGCTCAGGAAGCTCGTGGAGCATGGCGTGCTGCAAGTCGAGCCTTACCAGGAGCCGGGACGAAGGCAACGGCACGCCTACACTCTCAGCGCCAAGGGACGCGACCTCGCCCTCGTGCTGGCGGCACTGCAGCAATGGGGGCTCAAGTATCTGCCGAACGTGGCACCGATTGCGCCAGATCCGGTGCACGTGGACTGCGGCAGTCCCGTCGAGGCCCGCCTAGCCTGCCGCCGGGGGCACTACGTCGAGGCCGATGCCATCGGCTCTCAGGAGTGATCGTAAGCCACCGCCATCACACCGTTGGCACCCATGCCACCTGGATGGGCTTGATCATGTCCAGGTCACCGGCAGCGCGCCCTGCGCCGCCAGTTCCAGCCCGTACCGAGTCGAGTTGACCATGCGGGCCCACAAACAACTGAAGAAGATGGACCGGTTTGACGCCAGGATCCTCGCCACCTGGATCAAGAACAACCTCGATGGGTGCGCCGATCCCCGCCTTGGCAAGGGGCTGACTGCGAACCGCTCGGACGAATCGTTACCGCGTGGGCTCCTACCGGATCCTCGCGCTCATCCACGACGACATCGGCACGATCGAGGTCTTCCCGATCGGACGCCGCGGCAGGGCGTACAACGACTAAGCCGACTCGCTACACGTTGAACCTGAACTCGACCCCGAGTTCAGACGATATCTGAACTACTGGTTCAGGATACCGAAGCCGTACCCCGCCTCGTCGTCGAGCAGCTCGAGGTCCCCTTCCACCTTCGGCGCGACCTTCTGGACGGCCTGCCACGAAAGCTCGGAGGCCTCGCGCCGCAACAGGATCGCCTTCTTCACTGAGTCGGTGATCTCCTTGCACCGCTTGGAGTCCTTAGGCACCGGCAGGACCAGCTCAGCCCAGCGACCACCCAGGGTGTCGATGATGTCCTGCGTGAAGCGCTTGGCGAAGATCTGAGACTTGACCACAGGTGACGACAGCAGAGCGAGCAGCATGTGGGGGTCCATCCTGCTCTCGTCGAGGACCTTGAACTTGAGGATGTGGCTCTGGTAGACGATCTTCCAGTCCAGGTCAGTCACGATGGCACAGGTGCCGACGAGGTAGGTGCCGTCCCTGACCATGAGGATGTCGCCAGGGGCGACATTTTGCTTATCCGCCAGCGACTCGTATAGAGCTTCACTGCGGCCGTGCTTGGGGTCGCCCTTGATTTGCCAGTTTGCAATGTCGCTGGTGCGGATGAACGGGATCGAGCCCGTGCCGTAGGCCAGCTTGCCCACCTCGTCGCCGGTCGAGACTGACAGCACGCCTTGGGTGACCAGATCACCCAGGCGCACGAGGTCATGGGTCTTCGATAGGCGCTCAACCGACTCGCGGACCTCGGGGTTGTAGTACTTGGGGAGGTAGATCATGTCCGTGATCTGCGCGGAGTCAACGACGAAGCCGAGGTGGTCGAAGTCCAGCGCCTCACCGTCCGCATACTTCTCCCAGCGTTCGACGATCTTGGGCAGGTCGTCGAACGGGATTGAGTGGCCTCGTGAATCGTGCCCGCACCAGCGGGCGACGGCCATGAACACGTCGTGCGACTCGCCAGAGGGCTCAGCACCCTTCTCCAAGAGCACGACGGCGGTCTTGGCGTGGGTGTACGGCTGGAAGAGGTTCTCGTGCACGGAAATGACCGCGTGGATCGTCGCCCGGCTCAGTACGTACTGCATGATGTAGCGGTGAGACGGATTGCACAGCATCGACTCCGGCAGGACGATGCCCATGCGGCCGCCATCCTTGAGCAGGTCGAGACAGCGCTCAATGAAGAGGATCTGCGGGGTCTGCGAGTCCGCGACCTTATCCGTCTTCTCGTAGCCGACACCACCCTTGGCCTTGCGCCACTTGGAGCCGAGGTCGTACTGGGCCAGGGTCGTGCGTTCGGTAACCTTGAGTTTCTGACCGAACGGCGGGTTAGTCATGATGACGTCGAACTCGCCGACGGAGACTTCCTGGCGAGCCTTGAGCCCCCAGTCCCTCATCGGCACCAGCGAGTTCTCACAGAAGATCCCACCGCGACCATCACCGAGTAGCGCCATGTAGGCCTTGGCCACCTTGCTGAGGAACTCATCCTTGTCGATCCCCCGCAGCTGGCGGATTGCGACCTTCTGCTTCTCGCTCTCGCGCTCGCTGTCGGGCCACTGCAGCTCGTCGGCACGGTCATCGACGAGGTCCCACAGGCCACGCAGGGCCTCGACGAGGAAGCCGCCCGAGCCGCAGGCTGGGTCGAGCACCATGTCCTGGATCTTCGGGCGCACAAGTGCCCGCACCAGGTGCGTGACATTGCGCGGCGTGAAGAACTGCCCCTGGCCGCCCTTGAGGGAGGGTCCGATGAACGTCTCGAAGGCGTCGCCGACGACGTCGCGTTCGCACTCGATCAGGCAGTACTGCTGGAGCTCGCCTACAACGTAGGCGATGGAGCGGTCGTCGAGTTCGATCTTGTCCGTGTCGTCGAAGACATCGCTGTACTGCTTGACCACGTGAGCGAAGGACTCCTTCACGCGCGCCGCCACGTCGGCAACGGGTTCGTCCACGCCCGCCCGGAAGGTGACGACAGCGTCGCGTCGCGTGAATCGCTCGTCGTAGATCTTGCAGAAGATGAGGTTCATGATCTGCTGAGCTAGGGGCTCGTCGCGCGTCATGCCGACGGCGTTCGCCGCCAGGTAGTTACGGATCGAGCGGAAGACGGCCTTGAGGTTATGGGTCGGTCGTAGATCCTCGCGCTTGAACAGGCCGATGTCCTCGACGCGCTGCCCGTAGCGCGGGATGTTAGGGATCTCGTCGAAGGTGACCTTACCGTTGGCCTCCCGCTTTCGTAGGAAGAGGCGCTCGTCCCCATTGGTCCAGACGCCGAGGTAAGCGCGGGAGAGGCGGAGGTAGTCCTCCAACTGGTCCCGGCCATCGCGGCGGTCCGGCTTCTTGCACTCGACCACGAGGAACAAGTCTTCGTCGCGATGCTGGTCGCCGCTAAAGACGGCGATGTCGACCGGATAAGTCTTCGCCCGGTCAGACGGGCGCGCCTTCACGTGCCACTGGGGCCTTGTGCGGATGTGCACCTTGGGGTAGCCGTAGTCCTCGACGAGTTGGCGGGCGAACGGCTGGACCGCGAGCAGCTCTTCAGGCTTGGCAGGCACCTGGATGCCGGAGATATAGTCGACGACCTTGCCGTCCGGCGCTTCGTCGTCGCTGGGGACTGTCACTGCGGCCTGCTCGCTCACTTCTTACTCCCAGACGTAAGTCCCGTGCGGAACTCGACCACGTCGCCGTCGGCCATGACGTAGTCCTTGCCCTCCATGCGGACCTTGCCATGGGCGCGGACCTCGGCCAGGGAGCCGTACTCCATGAGGTCGTCGTAGGAGACGATCTCCGCCTTGATGAAGCCCTTCTCAAAGTCGGTGTGAATCACGCCCGCCGCCTGCGGCGCGGTCCAGCCCTTGTGGATCGTCCAGGCGCGCGACTCCTTCTCCCCCGCCGTCAGGAAGGTCTGCAGGCCGAGGGTGTCGAAACCCACCCGCGCCAGCTTGTCCAGACCGGACTCCTCCTGACCGTTCTCGCGCAGCATCTCGGCGGCCTCTTCGGGCTCCAGCTCCACCAGCTCCGCCTCGAACTGGGCGTCCAGGAACACCGCCTCCGCGGGCGCCACCAGCGCACCCAGCTCCTGCTGGCGGGCGGCGTCGTGCATGCCGGCGTCGTCCAGGTTGAACACGTAGATGAAGGGCTTGGTGGTCATCAGCTGGAACTCGCGCAGGATTTCGGCGTCCAGCGCCTTGCCCGCCGCTGCGGCCGAGAGCAGCTCACCCGCCTCCAGCACCTTCAGCGCGGCCTGCGCGGCCTCCAGCACGGCGGCGTCGGTCTTCTTGCCCCGCACCTCCTTCTCCAGGCGCGGGATCGTCTTCTCCAGGGTCTGCATGTCGGCCAGGATCAGCTCGGTTGAGATGGTCTCAATATCCGAGGCGGGGTCCACCTTCCCAGCCACGTGGACCACGTCGGGGTCGTCGAAGGCGCGGGTGACGATGCAGATGGCGTCGGCCTCACGGATGTTGGCGAGGAACTGGTTACCCAGCCCCTCCCCCTCGCTGGCGCCGCGCACGATCCCGGCGATGTCGACGAAGGAGACGGTGGCGGGCACGACCTTCTGGGAGCCGAACATCTGCGCCAGGGCGTCCAGCCGCGGATCCGGCAGGGGGACGACGCCGACGTTCGGCTCGATCGTGGCGAAGGGGTAGTTCGCCGCGAGAACGGTCGCCCGGGTCAGGGCGTTGAACAGGGTCGACTTGCCGACGTTGGGCAGTCCAACGATTCCGATAGTGAGTGCCACGGGGCGAGTGTAGATGAGTCCGCCCGGCACGACGGGCGCCACCGGCCCCCGGGCGCCTCGCGGACCGGCTAAGCGCTCGGCATTAATGTCGGTGCCCCGTGCCATGGTGGTCCCATGTCCACAGCGCTCCCCGTCCTGCTCCTGCTCATCGGCCTGCTAGTTGGTGCGGTGTCCGGCTACGCCCTAGCCGTAGCCCGCTCGGCCGCGGCTCGCGCCGGCGGTCGCGACGAGGCCGCCGCCCTGCGCGCCGAGGCGGCCCAGTGGCGGGCCCGCGCCGAGGAGCTGACGGCGCGCACCGCGGTGGCCGAGGAGCGCGCTGAGCGTGACGGCTCCGTGCTGCGCGCACTCGCGCCGGTTCGCGCGCAGCTGGAGCAGGTGGGTGCCCGGGTGGATCAGATGGAGCAGCAGCGCGCAGCCGAGCACGCCGCACTGACCGAGCAGCTGCGGGCGGGGGCAGAGTCCGATCGGGAGCTGCGCCGCACCACGACGGCGCTGGAGGGCGCTCTGCGCTCGCGCTCCTCGCGCGGGGTATGGGGCGAGGTCGAGCTCGCACGCGTGCTCGAGGCATCCGGAATGATGCGGCACATCGACTTCTCCGAGCAGCGCTCAGTAGCCTCCCTAGTAGGCCGTCGTCAAGGTGCGGGCCGCACTCGGGACGGCGCGGGCCGAGCGCGTCCCGACGTCGTGGTGCACCTGCCCGGTGACGGCTTCCTGGCGCTGGACGCCAAGGTCCCCCTGGACTCCTACCTGAAGGCCTGCGCCGTGGGCTCCGGCCCGGATGCCGCAACCTCCGAGGCGGACGCCCAACAGCACCGTGCCAAGCTGCTCGCCGCACACGCCAGGGCGCTGCGCGGCCACATCGATGCCCTGGCGGACCGCCACTATGCCCGCACGCTTCAGGACTCCCCGGAGCTCGTGGTGCTGTTCGTCCCGGCCGAGCCGATCCTGGCCGCGGCCCTGGAGGCAGATCCCACGCTGATGGAGCACGCGCTCGAGCGCGGGGTCTCCTTGACCACGCCGGCCTCCTTGTTGGCACTGCTGCGCACCTGCGCATCCGCATGGGCCCGCACCGCCATCAACGACGACGCACGGGAGCTAGTGGAGCTGGGCCGCACGCTTTACGAGCGGCTCGGCACGGTCGCCAAGCACCTCGACGCCCTGGGCTCCGCCCTGACGCGCTCCGTGAGCGCATACAACCAAGTGGTCGGGTCCATGGAGTCGCGGCTACTGGTCACGGCCCGCTCCTTCGAGACCTTCGGCGGTGACCTGGCCGCGCCGCAGGCGGTTTCCCCGGATGACGCACAGATCCGCCGCTTCACCACCACCGAGCTTACCGCAGTCACCGAGTAGCGGGCCACCACCTCGCATGGCTGCGCCAGTCCATGGCGGCCAGCCGGGCGGTACGGCGCCGGGAGTCGCCTCCCCCAACAGCCTCACACCACCGAGCTGATCACAACGTTGCGGTTACGTACGCAGTACCATTACCATAAACTGGTCTCCTGCGATATTTTGCAGCAACCTCCCAGGTACGCCCCATAGCGTACCTGGCAACCCACGACCGCAACATGTGGAGGTCCATCTTCCTATGGCAGCCGCAACCACAAGCAGCACCTCGGCCCGCGCCGCTTCGGGCCAGCTCCCCGGCACCGCCCCGCGGGCCGGGAGCGACGACCCCGCCGAGGTGCTGAGCCATCTGAACACACTCGCCGCCAGGCAACAGCAGCTTCAGGACCAGCTCAGTACGCTCCGGGACGAGCGTGACGACCTCATCCTGCGCGGACTCGCCAGCGGCCTGAGCTCATCCGAGCTGGCCGAGAAGGCCCAGCTGACGGGCGCGCGCGTACGGGCCATTGCCGACGCCGCCGCCGACTCCTCTGCGCGGGAGCGGGTGGCCGAGGCCATGGCCAAGCTCGTAGCCCACGAGCCCCCGATCTGCACTACTTATGGCGCGCTCGCCGAGGCGGTAGGCATCGGCTCAGCGAAAGGCGTCGCCTCCTCACTGGCAACCAATCCCGCAGTGCCGGCGCGTGCCGGCGCCCGGGTGCTGCTGCTGCGCTGGGCCAATCCGGCCCTCGGCGGCTACATCATCCCCAGCGAGGAACCCTCCTGGCAGACTCAGGGCGACGACACCGCCTCACGGCTCGAATGCCTGCAGGCCGAGCAGCTGGTGGTGCAAATCACCGGCCCGAGCGGCTCGGTGTGGGTGGTTCCCTTCGACCGGGTGGTGGCCGACGCCGAAGCCCTGAGCAGCATCATCAGCTGATCGGCGGTCCCGGTAGGCGGCCGAGCCGTGTCGGCGGCCTACCGGCCCACTGCCGGAAACGGTCAGCAGGTGTGGTCCTGGGCCGGACGACGCCGTCGCTCGGGTGCCTGGCCGCCGGCCGCCTCCTTAAGATCGGCGCGCAGGTTCTTGGGTAGGGAGAAGGCGATCTTCTCCGTGGCCGTGCGCACCTGCTCGACCTCGGAGAAGCCCATCTCCCCCAGCCTCTCAATGACCTCGCGCACCAGTATCTCCGGCACGGAGGCCCCGGAAGTCAGCCCGATAGTGCTAGCACCGTCAAACCAGGACGCGTCCAGCTCCCGCGCATAGTCGACCCGGTGGGCGGCGGGCGCGCCGGCCTCCAGGGCGACTTCCTTCAGCCGCACCGAATTGGAGGAGTTGCCGGAGCCGACCACGATCATGACGTCGACCTGCGGAGCGATGGCCTTGACTGCGCCCTGCCGGTTCTGCGTGGCGTAGCAGATGTCATCCCCCTGCGGGTCACTCAGGTGGGGGAAGCGCTCCCGCAGACGCCGCACCGTCTCCATGGTCTCGTCCACCGACAGCGTAGTCTGGCTGATCCACACGACCTTGTCCGGGTCGCGCACCTGCACCGAGTCGACCTCTGCCGGGCCGTTGACTACCTGGATGTGGTCAGGCGCCTCCCCCTGGGTTCCCTCAACCTCCTCATGGCCGGCGTGACCTACAAGGATGATGTCGTAGTCATCCTTGGCGAAGCGGATCGCCTGCTTATGAACCTTGGTCACCAGCGGGCAGGTGGCATCAATGGTCTGCAGGTGGCGGGCGGCTGCCTGCGCGTGCACGGCCGGGGACACACCGTGCGCAGAGAACACCACGCGCGCACCCTCTGGTACCTGATCGGTCTCAGAGACGAACACGGCCCCCCGCTTGGTGAGCGCCTCCACCACGTACTTGTTGTGGACGATCTCCTTGCGCACGTAAATCGGCGCGCCGTAATGGGCCAGGGCCTGCTCCACGGCGTCGACGGCGCGATCCACGCCGGCACAGTAGCCGCGCGGAGCGGCCAGCAGTATGCGCTTGGCGGCGCGGGTACGCCCCGGCGCGGCACTGTCGGTGGTGGTTTCGCTCATGGTCACGCCCACCACTGTGCCACAGGAGCCTGCCCGGCGAACACGCCCGCGGGGCGTTTAACGTGGCACAGTGGAGCCCGTGACCGAGTTCCCGCCCAGCCGCCGTGCACCCACGCACTCGCCCGCGCGCACTCCCATGAATACGTCGGCCGGTACGCCTGCGGCCAGTGGCGCGGGGCGGCAGCTGGCCCGCCTGGCCCGCGAGACCACCCCGGACAACCCCTGGCCGCTGCGGCTGCTGTCCACCAAGATCGACGAGTACATCAACAAGATGACCTACGTGTGGGTGGAGGGGCAGATCGTCCAGTTCAACCGGCGCCCCGGCTCGGGCATGCAGTACCTGACCCTGCGTGACGCCGACGCCGACATGTCCATGTCCGTGTCCGTGTTCACCCGAGAGCTCGCTGCCATAGAGCGGAACACCGGAGCGCAGGTGACCGAGGGCGACCGCGTCGTCGTCCATGCCAAGCCGCGCTTCTGGGCCAAGCGCGGCAGCCTTGAACTGCGTGCCGATGACATCCGGCCGGTCGGCATCGGTGACCTGCTGGCCCGGATCGAGCAGCTGCGCCGGATTCTCGCAGCCGAGGGCCTGTTCGACACCGAGCGCAAGCACCCGCTGCCATTCCTTCCCCGCAAGGTCGGGCTGGTGTGCGGACGCAACGCCAAGGCCAAGGACGACGTCGTCGTCAACGCGCGCCTGCGGTGGCCCGGCTTGCCCTTTGAGATCCGCGAGGTTGCCGTGCAGGGTGCGCAGGCGGTGCGGGAGGTCACCGCCGCCATCCGCGAGCTGGACGCCGACCCGGGGGTCGACGTGATCGTGGTGGCCCGCGGGGGCGGCGCCGTCGAGGACCTGCTGCCCTTCTCCGATGAGGGCCTGGTGCGGGCAGCGGCTGCCGCCCGCACCCCGATCGTCTCCGCAATCGGGCACGAGACCGACTGCCCGCTGCTGGACTTGGTGGCCGACTACCGTGCCTCCACACCCACGGACGCGGCCCGCCGCATCGTCCCGGACCTGGCGGAGGAGACGGTGGGGCTGGACCAGGCGCGCGAACGTATACGCACGGCGCTGCGCTCCCGCCTGGACACCGAGCAGCAGGGCCTTGACCAGGTGATGGCCCGCCCAGTGATGTCCGACCCGACTGTCATCGTGCGCGACCGGGTTGCCGAGCTGGAGCAGGCCCGCGAGCGCATGCGCCGGGCACTATCCGCCACCCTGTCCCTGGCCACCGCCGACTTGCGCGCCGACCAGGCCCGACTGCGCGCATTGTCCCCGCAGGGAGTCCTGGACCGCGGCTACGCGATCCTGCGCAGCCCCGGCGTCGGCGTCGTCAAGTCTGCTCAGCAGTTGAAGAAGGGCGATCTGATCGAGGGAGTGCTGGCTTCGGGGCGCCTGGTGGCGCAGGTAGTCGGCACCACCAAGCCCTCCAGCGAGTCCGCCACCTAGTCTTTCCCCTCGCCTGGCACCGGGCGGGAGCCAGCCCCGGACTCACAGCTGGCACCGACGACTTCTGCTGCCCATGGGCGCGCCGGCGCGGCCCGGGGCCTCAGTGATCCGGCCGCGCCACCGAGTCCCTCTCCACCACCCGCCCGACAATCCGCAGGTTCTGCGCCTGGGCTCCCGGGGTGTCCAGCAATTCGTAGAGCCGTTCCACCGCCCACGCCGCCATCTCCGCGTGGGGAAGGGCGATGGAGGTCAGCCGCGGGGACAGTGACTCGTTGATCAGGATCATGTCATCGAATCCGACCACGGACAGGTCCTGCGGGATGCGCAGGCCCAGCTGCGCGGCGGCTGCGTACACGCCCATGGCCATCGCGTCGGCGAAGCAGAACACTCCAGTGGGGCGTTCATCGGGTGCCGCCTGAAGTAGCCGCACGGCCTCGTCATAGGCGGCGCTACCAGCTGGCTTGCAGGAGACGACGACGGGCTCGACGCCGCTCTCCCGGCAACGGGCAATGAAGCCCTCCGCGCGCCCGTGAGCCGCGGGAATGTCATCGTGATTATTGATCATCGCCACACGCCGGTGCCCGGAGGCGAGCAGAACCTCGGCACCGGCACGGCCGCCGGCCACCTCGTCGGGCACCACCCAGGAGTAGCGGGGGTCGCTGGTGAAGGCGTTGACCACCACGGTTGGGATACCGGCTAATGCGGAGGGCACAGTAACCGCCTGGTGGTAGAGCGCACCGAGGATGATGCCGTCCACCTGGTGGTCAATGAGCGTGCCGATCACGTCGTCCTCGTCGTCGGCGGTGTCGGCGACGATGAGCAGCCCGCCGTGGGCACGCACGGCGTCCTGAGCGCCCAGCACCATGCGGCCTAGGTGCTCCGTGGTGGCCAGTTGGCGCCCAACCAGGGCGATCGTGTCCGTGCGCCGAGTGCGCAGGGCGCGGGCGGAGGGGTTGGCGCGGTAGCCGAGGGCGGCAGCGACGGACTTGACGTGGCTGCGGGTCTCCTCCGAGACGCGCGACCCCTCCGGATTGTTCAATGCGTGCGAGACCGTCGTGACGGACACGCCAGCCTCGCGGGCCACGTCCTTGATGGTGACCCGGTCAGTCGCGCGACCAGGACTCATCGGTCACTCCCTCCTGCAAACGCTCGGGCAGGCGGTAAGTATCCCCCATGCAGTCCGTCGCGGGTGCAGGCACAGGCCGAATCGCGCCCGTATCGGGAGCAAGCGTGCTCCTGCGCGTCCCCGCAGTTTCGACCGATCTCGGCACGTAACGTCTACCGAACTCGGCGGTTATATCAACCGACCTCGGCGCGGGTTACGGCGACAGCGAGGGCGGTGTCGGCGCCGCGGTCCGTGGACCGGGCCGGTTTCAGGATGCGGCGGGGTCGAGCCTGGTGGTGTAGGCGTCGGCCATGGACCAGGCCTGCAGGCGCGCGTCCGCAAGCGAGCCGGCGTCGATGCGTACGCCGTCGTCGCCCGGGGCCGTCCCCAGGCGCGCGGACAGTGGCTGGCCGTTGACGAAGACCTCCAGGCTGGAGCGATCGCGCAGTACCCGCAAGTGCACCTGCCCCTCGGGGCCCAAGGGCACGGGCCCGGCCAGCTCCCGCCGGTCCGGCGCCTCCCAGGGGGTACCGGGTGCGGCGGAGGCGGAGCGGTCCAGGGACAGCCACCCCGTCCAGGCGTCCTGTCCCTTCGGCCCGCTCGGGGTACGGCGGGTCAGGCGCAGGCGCGTGCGCCGCGTGCCGTCCGCGGACACGGCCAGATCCATGACCAGCCCCTCCGCTTCCCCCAGCCGTCCGGTCAGCACCAGATCGAGGCTGTCGCCGCCCAGGCGGGCGCCGACCGCAGTGACCTCCCGCGCACCAGCGGCATCGGCCAGCACCTGGGAGCGCAGGGAGTCGATCTCCGCGATGGGGTGGAACCGGACAGTTCCGTCCGGGCCCAGGCTGACCTCCCGGGGAACACTCATGGAGCCGGCCCAGCCCGCCTCCAGGCGCCGGGCGCGTGTGGCATTGGGCTGCATCCAGCCGATGGTCACGCGCCGCCCGTCGGGCAGGAGCACCGATTGGGGGGCGTAGAAGTAGTTCTCCCCCAGGTCCGAGCGGCCGACTGCGTCGATACGCATGCGGGTACCGTTACGCGAGCCACGCATCCACATTGAGCGCAGTGTGCGCGAGGCGTGCCAGGCAGAGACGAACAGGATGTCCGTCTCCCCCAGGCGCACCAGCTCCGGGCACTCCCAGACCGTGCCCGTGACATCCACGTCGCCGTCGCCGACGGCGAGCGGCCCCTCGTAGGCCCAGTGGCGCAGATCCTCGCTGGAGAAGCACAGGGCCGCGCCTACCTGCCTGTCATCGCCACCGGCCCCAGGCACGCCGCTCCCCATCACCTGGAGCCAGCGCCCGTTCTCGCGCCACACCGAGTGGTCGCGCATTTCCGGCACCACCAGCCCCTCGGTGGAGGCGGGCGCGGCGTCGATGACCGGATTGCCCGGGTGCTTCACCCAATGGGTCAGCAGCGGGTCCTCCGGGAGGGCCGTGGCCAGGCAGGCGGTCTGGGTGGCGCGCTCCGAGGCTCCGGAGTAGACCATGGTGGGCACAGTGGTGCGGGTGCCGTCCGCCGCCACGCGCTCATCGGCCAGCACGATGCCAGACCAGCAGCCGAATGCGTCCGGGCCGCCCTCACTGGGCCGAATCGCGGTGGGCAGGTCGTGCCAGTGCACCAGGTCGGCCGAGTACTGGTGGCCCCACTCGATACGCTCATGCACCGGGGCGTGGGGATTGTGCTGGTAGAACAGGTGCACCAGGGGCTCGCCGTCGGGACCGGGCCATACGCTCAGGCCGTTGGGATCGTTCATCCACCCCCAGGGAGCGGTCGCGTGCCAGCGGGGGCGGGCTGGGTCCGCCTGGGCGTGAGCCGCCTGCTCGGCCGGGGCCAGGCTGAGGCGGTCCTCCGAGCGAATGAGCCAGGGCCGCGCTGATGCGGTGGTGGGGGCGGTAGTCATGAGCGTGCGTCCAGCTCCTCGTAGTAGCGGTCCAGCGCCGCCTGATAGATCTCCATCATTCGGCTCAGGCCCGTGGTCTCGAGGTCCTTAAGATAGCCGTCCCAGTCGGCGTCGATGCCGCCGCCCACCACCCACTGGGCGAACTTCTGCTTGACCAGGGTGGACACATCCGAGTCGATCAGGGACAGGTCATCGAGCTCGGCATTGGTGAACACCACGGGCGGGAAGGCGTCATTGGCGGCCCATTCGGCGTACTCGGCGGCCACCTGCTCCTGGCGCAGGGAGGCACGCGGCTCAGGCAGCACGACCTCCTCGAAGTCACGCGCAGTGGTGGACTTCGGGCCGCCGGGAGCCACCTTCTGCCGCCGCTCCCCCTCCGACTCGCCCTCGGCCGCCGGAATCTGGGCCAGCATGCCGTCCTCGTCGTACTCCAGGGTCACGCCGATCGGCCCCCAGCTGTTCTGGGCAGACATGACCGGGTCATACATGCGGTCCACCCAGCGCATCACCGCCGCCTGGTAGCGGCAGGTGCGGGTCATGGCGAAGGCGCCGCGGGAGATCTCCTGGTTGTTGGACACCGAGGCGCGGCGCACGCCGTCCACTCCCGCCAGCACCGGGCACAGCGCGTAATGGCCCTCGCGGTCCTCCCCCACGAACTCGGTCGCCTCCCACCAGTAGAAGGCCGCCAAGGACTCCTGCTCCGTCTTTCCCTTGGCCAGGTAGGCGGTGTCATCCTGAGAGAAGGACTCCGAGTCGATCAGGCCCTCGGCGTACCAGGTGTGCAGCTGCTTGACCCCTTCCTTCCACTCCTCGGTGGAGGCGGTGAATACGGCCTTCCGGTCGATCACGATGCGGTGGTCGTTGTTGTCCGCCTGGCCGCCGTAAGCGGCGATGATGTCCCACGGGTTGGCGCAGAAGGAGCCCGGGATGAATGACAGCGGCAGCAGCTTCCCGGTTCCGGACGGGTCCTGCTCCTTGAATGCCAGCAGCGTCTCGTGCAGCTCCTCGATGGTGGTGGGCATGTCGCGGCCGACGGCGTCCAGCCAGTCGGTGTTCAGGTACAGGAAGTTCGGGAAGGGTACGAGCCCGAGCTCCTCCACGCTGGGCAGGGTGTAGATGTGCCCGTCCTCGCTGGTAATGGCCGAGCGGATATCGGGGCGGGAGTCCAGCAGCGCGGTGATGTTGGGGCAGTTGTCGGCGAAGAACTCGTCCAGCGGCACCAGCGTGTGGTTGGCGGAGTAGGTGGATACCTCGGCGTCGGTCAGCCCGGTGTTCCACAGGATGTCCGGCAGGTCCCCGGAGGCCAGCAGCAGGTTCTTCTTCTCTGCGTACACGTCCTCGGTGAGCATGTTCCACTGCACCTGGATATTCGTCTCCTGCTCCCACTGCTGGGTCAGCTCCATCTGGCCGTAGGGCACGGACAGGGCTGAGCGCGAGCCGGTGGCGGTGACCGTGATCGGGGTGGAGACGATAGGCAGGGAGTCTGGAGCGTCGGCCAGGCCGGCGGAGGCGGACTCGTCGGGGACGCGGTAGTCGGCGTCGCTCTTCTTGCTCGAGCAGGCGGCCAGGGCGAGCAGGCCCACGCCGGCGAGCGAGCCGCGCAGCAGCAGGCGGCGGCTGACCGGTCGGCGGGCGACGCCGGAGACGGCGGCCAGACGGTCGGTGGGGAGGGGGGCGCTGACGGCGGCAGTGGCGGTAGCGGTGTTACGGGGCAGCATTTGGGGACCTCTCAGCTCTTCACGGCGCCGATGAGGGCGCCCTGGGCGAAGTACTTCTGGGTGAAGGGCAGTATGGACAGCAGCGGGAAGGTGGAGACGACGATCATTCCGTACTTCATCAGCTCGGCGATGCGCTGGGACTCGGCGTAGGAGTCCATGCCGGTGGCCGATACGCCGGAGCCGGACACGTCGGACTGGATGAGGATGTTGCGCAGTACCAGCTGGAGGGGGTACTTGGCGTCGTCGTTGAGGTAGATCAGGGCGTCGAAGAAGGAGTTCCAGTAGGCCACCGCGTGCGTGATCACCAGCAGCATGATCAGTGCCTTGGACAGCGGCAGCACGATGCGGAAGAAGTAGCGCCACTCGCTGGCGCCGTCGAGGGCGGCGGCCTCGTGCAGTTCCTCGGGGATGGTCGTCTCGAAGAAGGTGCGGGCGATGATGAGGTTGGTGACACCGATGGCGCCGGGCAGCACCACGGCCCACATGGTGTTGAGCATCCCCAGGTCGCGCACCACCAGGTAGCGAGCGATCATGCCGCCGTCGAAGAACATGGTGATGATGAACAGCACCATGAAGAAGTTGCGGCCGGGCAGGGACTTGCGGGACAGGGCGTAGCCGGCCCCGAGGATCGAGCACACCGAGATGGCGGTTCCCACCGCCGTGTACAGCAGCGAGTTGCCGAAGCCGCGCAGCACGGTGGAGGTGGAGAAGATGCGCTGATAGCCCTCGAAGGTGATGTTCTTGGGCCACAGCCACACGTTGCCCTCGTAGACCTGGTTGGGGTCGGAGATCGAGGCGATGACGACGAAGTACAGCGGGTAGATGATCGCGATTACGGCGCCGCCCAGCAGCAGGACGACGAAGGCGGTGTAGAGAGGGTCGGCGATCCGCTCCATGAGGCGGCGCGGGCCGGAGCTGCGGAAGGTGGGGGCGGCGTCGAGCACTGACGCGGGTACGGTGGTCATGGGGTCTCCTCGAGTATCTCGCGGGCGGTCAGAACAGACTCGACTGACCCGCGCGCTTGGCGACCTGGTTGAACACCAGCAGCAGGATCATGTTGAGGACGGAGTTGAACAGGGAGATGGCGGCCGAGTAGGAGAACTGGGCGCTCTTGAGGCCCACGTCGTAGACGTAGGTCTGGATGATCTGCGAGGCGCCCAGGTTCAGGTCCGTCTGCATCAGCAGGGCCTTCTCAAAGCCCAGGTTGAGCAGGTTGCCGACCGCCAGGATCAGCATGATCGACACGATCGGACGGATGCCGGGCAGGTCAATGTGCCACAGGCGCTGCCAGCGGTTGGCGCCGTCCACGCGCGCGGCCTCGTGCAGGCTGGGGTCGATGCCCGCCAGGGCGGCGAGGTAGACGATCATGGAGAAACCGGCGTTCTGCCAGATGTCGCTCATGACGTAGATGGGCCGGAACCAGCCCTCCTCGTTCATGAAGTTGATGGGCCGCCCGCCGACCAGCGTGATGACGTTGTTGACCAGTCCCGAGCGGGGCGAGAGCAGCACGAACAGCATGCCGACCACCACCACGGTGGAGATGAAGGCGGGCGAGAACAGTACCGTCTGGATGAAGGACTTGAGCCTGCGGGAGGCGAGCTGGTTGATCAGCAGCGCCAGGATGATCGGCACGGGGAAGCCGAAGACGAGTCCGAGGACGTTGATGGCGATGGTGTTGAAGAAGATGCGGGTGAACTGGAAGGAGTGCAGGAAGCGGCTGATGTGCTCCAGCCCCACCCACTCGCTGCCCAGGAAGCCGTCAATGGGGTTGTAGTTGCGGAAGGCGATCTGCACGCCGTACATGGGCCAGTACTTGAATACGACCAGGTAGATCAGCGCCGGGGCCAGCAGCAGGTACAGCTGCCAATGGCGGGCTACGCGCGCCCACAGAGACGTGCGACGCCGCCTGGCGGCGGCGGGGGCGGGACTAGACATCGTTGTCCTCCATCTAGGCGGGGAGTGAGCGCCGTTCGCTTGAGACGGCAAGATACGAGCGCCCTAAACGATTTGGCAGGCATATCTTGCCCGCCTCCCATCCTGCTGTCAAGACGTTTTTGCGAGCGGTTTTGCGCGAGCCGCCAGATGACGCAGGGCGGCAAGCCGAGCCAGTACCCTGCCGTGATAACCGGCGCGCAGTGATCGCGCACATGCAACAATCAGTGCCATGAGCGCGCCCTCCCCCGCTGAGCCGACCGGCCCCGCAGACGCCAACGCCGACGTCGCCTCCCTGCCCTACGAGCAGGCTCGCGAGCAGCTGGTCGGCGTCGTCCAGCGCCTCGAAGCCGGCCAGGTTCCGCTGGAAGAGGCGCTGAAGCTGTGGGAGCGTGGCGAGGCCCTGGCCGCCCGCTGCCAGTCCTGGCTGGATGACGCCCGCGCCCGCCTGGCCGCCGTCGCCGGCGATGGGAGCGAGTCCGCCGACTCCGCCGGCCCCGGCGCCCCCGGCGCCAGCTCCACACCCTTCTGAGCGCTCTTCCACCCGCACTCGCTTGTCACCGTCAGCCCTCGCCACCGCCCACCAACCATGAGGAGCCCCAACATGTCAGCACCCGGCCCCGCAGGAACCGCCCTTGTCATCGGCGAGGCACTCGTCGACGTCGTCATCCACCCCGGCGAGCCCGCCCAAGACATCCCCGGCGGCTCCCCCGCCAACGTCGCCCTGGGACTCAGCCGCCTGGGCCGCGACGCCGAGCTGGACTGCTGGATCGGCACCGACCCGCGCGGCCAGGCGGTGCGCTCTCACCTCGAGGCCTCCGGTGTGCGGCTCACGCCAGGCTCCGACGGCGCCGCGCGCACCTCCACCGCGCAGGCCACCATCGGGGCCGACCGTGCCGCCACCTACGTGTTCGACCTGGACTGGAACCCGCCGTACCCGCAGCGCACTGAGGGCACGGCGGCGCCGCTGCTGGTGCACACCGGTTCGATCGCAGCGATCCTGGAGCCCGGCGCGGCCACGGTCGAGCGCGTGCTGTCAGACTTCCGGGCCACCTCCACGATCTGCTACGACCCCAACGCCCGCCCGCAGCTGATGGGCACGCCCGAGCAGGCGCGCACCCAGGTGGAGCGGCTGATCTCCCTGGCCGATGTGGTCAAGTGCTCCGATGAGGACATCGAGTGGTTCTACGGCGAGGACGCGGATGTCGAGGAGGTGGCGCGCGGGTGGCTGGCCCTGGGCGCGGCCGTCGTCGTCGTCACCCGGGGCAAGCAGGGCTCCCTGGCCATAACCGCCTCCGGCCTGCGCATGGAGGTGCCCGCCGACCCCACCGTGGTGGTCTCCGACACCGTCGGTGCGGGCGACTCCTTCATGGGCGGGCTCGAGGACGGCATCTGGGCCGAGGGCCTGGTGGGCGCCGAGCAGCGCGAGGCACTGCGCAGCATCGACGCCGCCGCCCTGGAGCGCGTCCTGCGGCACGCGGCCGCCATCGCCGACATCACCGTCTCTCGCGCCGGCGCCAACCCGCCCACCCGCGCCGAGCTGGAGGACCGCACCGCCTGACCCGACCGCGCACCCCGCCGCCCCCCTCACCGCGGTCGGTAGACATTACATGCCGAGATCGGTAGACGTTGCAGGCGACTGCGGGTTTCGGCGCCAACGCGGGCACGCGTTAGTACAGCGGCACCTCGTCGAGCATGCGCGTGACCAGCTCGGCGATATCGCTGCGCTCGGTGCGCACCAGGTCCACGTGCGCGAACAGGTCCCGATCCTTCAGGGACTCCACCACGCTGACCACGCCGTCCCAGCGACCCACCCGCAGATTGTCCCGCTGGGCGACGTCGTGAGTCAGTACCACCTTGGAGTTCTGGCCGATCCGGGACAGCACCGTCAGCAGCACATTGCGCTCCAGCGACTGGGCCTCATCCACGATCACGAAGGCGTCGTGCAGGGAACGGCCGCGCACGTGCGTAAGCGGCAGCACCTCCAGCTGCCCGGCGGCGACGATCCGATCGATCCGGTCCGTGGGCACCACCGAGCTGAGGGTGTCGAAAACCGCATCCCCCCAGGGCGACATCTTCTCCGCGGAGTCGCCGGGCAGGAATCCGAGGCTCTGTCCCCCCACCGCGTACAGCGGCCGGAACACCATGACCTTGCGGTGCTCGCCCCGGTTGACGACGGCGTCCAGCCCGGCGCTAAGCGCCAGGGCCGACTTGCCGGTGCCGGCGCGCCCACCGAGCGAGACGATGCCGATGTCAGGGTTGAGCAGGTGATCGATGGCGATGCGCTGCTCGGCGCTGCGCCCACGCACACCGAAGACCTCGCGGGAAGCGTCCACCAGGTGCAAGGCTCCACCCACAACGGTCGCCAGGGCCGAGCCACGCGGGGAGCTAACCACCACGCCGGTATGGGTGGGCTGGGCCGCCAGGTCGTCGGCCGCCTCCTCATCCGCCAGCCCGGACAGGTCCAGGACGCCGTCGCCCCATAGCCGGGAGATCTCCTCGTCGGTGACAGCCACTGCGGTCATGCCGGAGTAAATGTCTTCGCTGGCAAGCTCAGCCCGGTACTCCTCCGCGGTCAGCCCCACGGCGGCGGCCTTAATGCGCATCGGCAGGTCCTTGGAGACGACGACCACCTCTCCGTCGTCCGCGCCGGCGCCCTGGTGGGCGCGGCGTGCCAGCGTTACCGCCACCGACAGGATGCGGGAGTCGTTGTCGCCCAGGCGCATGGCGGCGGGCAGCACGTGATCGTCAGCACCATTGAGCTCTACCCTCACCGTACCGCCGCGGTCACCGACCGGGATGGGACGGTCCAGCCGACCGTGCTGCTCACGCAGGCCATCGAGCAGGCGCAGCGCTGAGCGGGCGAAGTAGCCGAGCTCGGGATGGTGCCGCTTTCCCTCCAGTTCCGTAACCACCACGACCGGCAGCACCACGGCGTGCTCGTCGAAGCGCAGCAGGGCGCGCGGGTCGGAAAGCAGGACCGAAGTGTCCAGGACGTAGGTTCGCATGGTCGCCTCCAGCTGTATCTCCGCCTGTGCCGTCTCCATCTGTTCTCGGCGAGCAGCGCCGGACGCCCAGAAACAGCGCGTCTGTGATACTGCTCACCATACTCGCTTGTGTGCAGAAGGGATCGAGGACGTGCTCGGCGTCGACCATAGGCGGGTACAGCCAGCCCCCGCTAAGCAGGCGCTGCTTTGACGGCACCAACAACACCCGCGGCAACTCACCCGGACGGTCGCGCGCCCGCCCCTTCCCCGGGCTACCTGCCCAGGCGGCGCTCGCGCTGGCCGTAGTCGCGCAGCGCCCGCAGGAAGTCGATACGCCGGAAGGCCGGCCAGTAGACCTCGCAGAAGTAGTACTCGGAGTGAACCGACTGCCAAAGCAGGAAGCCGGAAAGGCGCTGCTCCCCCGAGGTGCGGATGACGAGTTCCGGATCAGGCTGCCCCTTGGTGTACAGGTGCGCAGTGATGTCCTCCTCGGACAGGGAGCCCGCAACCTCCTCCAGGGTAGCGCCTGCGGCGGCACGCTCCCGCAGTAGGTCGCGGACGGCGTCGGCTATCTCCTGGCGTCCTCCGTAGCCGACAGCGACGTTTACCTGCATGCGCGCATCCGCGTGGTCGGCGGGCGTCATAACCTCCGCCGCGGTCGCGGAGTCACCGCCATTCCGGGCACCGGAGTCCTGACCGCCGCCCTTGCCCCTGCGGGCGGTGGAGGCGACAGCGGCACGCAAGCGGTCGGCCACCGGCGCGGGCAGCAGGTCTACCGCCCCGACCAGGCGCAGCCGCCAGCGGCCGGCGGCGGCCAGCTCGTCGACGGCGTGGGCGATTATGTCCAGCAGCGGGGAGAGCTCTGCGGGGTCGCGGGAGAGGTTGTCCGTGCTCAGCAGCCACAGGGTGACCACCCCAACACCGGCATCCTCCGCCCAGCCGAGGAACTCCTCGATCTTGTCTGCGCCGCGCTTGTGCCCCTGGGCGGTGCCGATGCCCATGGCCCGGGCCCAGCGCCGGTTGCCGTCGAGGATGACGCCCACGTGCTGGGGCACACGATCAGGCTTGACCTGGGCGACCAGGCGGCGCTCATAGAGGTTGTAGAGGAGGTTGTCGCCCGCCATCACTCGTCTCTTTCCTGTGCGCGCCGGTTGGCCATGACGCCACCGCACCAGGGTCGGCGGGCGCGCCCAGGTCCGAGGGTAGCGCGAGACTGAGCCACAGCCCACCTTTCCAGGTAACCTACGGCAGCGTAACCTACGGTAGCGTAAGTTGTTGTTGAGCCACCGCCCGTGAGGAGTTCCGTTGATGCGCACCACCATCCAGTCGCGTGGCGCGGCCGCAGTCAGCGCCGCCAGCGACCTCGCCCGCGCCGTCAAACCCAAGCTGCGAGGCTGGATCCATGCCTGCACCGCGCCGCTGGCGCTGGCGGCCTGCATCGTGCTGACAGCGCTGGCGCCGGGCGCAGGACTGAAGTGGGCATGCGCCGCCTACCTGGCCTGCTCCCTGCTGCTGTTCGCCAACTCGGGCGTCTACCACATCTCCAACGGACACTTCCCCCGGACGGTTTCCACCGTTCTGCAGCGATTCGACCATGCCAACATCTACCTGCTGATCGCAGGCACGTACACACCGCTGTCCGTAGCCCTGCTCGATGCCGGAACCGCGCGCCTGGTCTTGGGAATCGTGTGGGGCGGGGCCGTACTCGGCATCCTGACCACACTGCTGTGGCCAACGGCGCCGCGCTGGCTTTCGACCCTGTTCTATATCCTGCTCGGCTGGGTGGCACTGTGGTTCTTGCCCCAGTTCTGGGTCACGGGCGGTCCGGCGATCTTCTGGCTGCTGGTGGCCGGCGGCCTCGTCTACACGGTGGGCGGCGTCATCTACGCCCACAAGCGGCCCGATCCCTTCCCCCGCTGGTTCGGCTTCCACGAGATCTTCCACGCCTGCACGGTGGCCGCGTGGGCCTGCCACTGCGTGGCCTGCTATCTGGCGGTGCTGGGCCGCTGAGGTCCTGCCCAGGGCGGCCGCTCCCTATCGCGACGCGGCCACCCCGAGTACGCGAACCGTCGAAAGTGCTCTTGGCTGCATGATCCGCGCAACTCGGCCAGCGGGCGAACTGGCGAAGGCGCACGACTCTTGGCCGTCGACGCTACCGCACTGCCGAGCCGAACCACAGAAAAAGTGTCCATCTCTCGCCACTTTGCGGTCGCGTACCCACCCCCGAAGGCACTTGCTACCACATTTCCGCAGGTCAGAACCGGTTTCCCGCAGGCGCTAACGGCACCGCCGGAGTCAAAGTGGCGAAGAATGGACACTTTGCCCCTGCGCAGCCAGCTCCGCCTGCTCCGCGAGCCACCCCGGATCGGGCAAAGCAGCCCGAGCCCGCCTGGCGCCCTGGTCACCCTTGCAGCACGATCCGGCAGGAACGTATAGACTTGCGCCTTATACCCGAACAGCCCCTGAGCATCATTTCCGCCGTTCTCAAGGAGGGACCATGGCCGACGAGACCACCGAACCGCAGGGCACCTGGCTCACCCAGGAGGCGTATGACCGACTCACCGAGGAGCTTGAACGCCGCAAGAGCGTTGAGCGCAAGGCGATCGCCCAGCGCGTGGAGGCCGCCCGCCAGGAGGGCGATCTGCGCGAGAATGCCGGCTACCACGCGGCTCGCGAGGAGGCCTCACTCAATGAGGCCCGTATTGTCACGCTCACCGAGATGTTGGAGCACGCGCAGGTCGGCGCAGCCGCCTTCGACGGCTCCGTAACCGCGGGCACAATCGTCACCGCGAAGGTGGCCGGCCGCGAGCAGACCTTCGCCCTGGGCGGCCAGGAGATCACCGAGGACGTTCCCGAGGGCGTCAAGGTCTTCTCCCCCGACGCCCCCCTGGGCCGCGCCCTCATGGGCCACCGCGCCGGCGACACGGTCAGCTACAACGCGCCCAACGGCAGGGAGATCACCGCGGAGATCGTCGACGTCAAGGCGCTCTGACTGGCCGCAGCGTATCACCCTCACGTCCCGCTCCTGTCACCCGTGACTGGAGCGGGACGCTCATTACCTGGACCCACCCGACCGTCGCGCCTCCCGTGCCGCATCCGCCCTATTCCGTGGCTCCCGCTCATATGCCCCCGGCGTACTCCCATGATTGGCCCTTAACCTGTTCGGCTCCCGCGAGTACGGTCGCCCCCATGACAGCATCTACGCAGTCCACTCCAGCTACCGGCTCGGCGGCGCGGCCCCGCCCGGCCCGTAATGCCGTGCTTCCTGGACGCGAAGCCTCGCTTCTGCCACTCCCAGGCGAGCACGTCGTCCTGGGCACACCCCTGGACGGCCCTTGGCCCGAAGGCACCCAGGTGCTCTACCTGGCGGGCGGCTGTTTCTGGGGTGTGGAGCGCTTCCTGTGGCGCCAGCCCGGCGTGGTGGCCACCGCCGTGGGCTACATGGGCGGCACCACCCCGAACGCCACGTACCAGGAGGTTTGTACCGGCGCCACCGGTCATGCCGAGACGGTGCGCGTGGCCTACGATCCGGCCGTGTGCGGCGAGGGCGGGGAGAGCCTGTTGCGCACCTTCTGGGAGAACCACGACTCCACGCAGCTGAACCGGCACGGCAATGACATCGGCACCCAGTACCGCTCAGCGGTATGGACCACGACGGCGGCGCAGGCCAACGCCGCGCTGGCAATCCGCACTGCCTTCCAGGGCGAGCTGACCCGCCTCGGACGCGGCACCTGCGTGACCACTATCGCCCCGGCCACGGAGCTGTATGACGAGTTCGGCGGGCCGTTCTACCTGGCCGAGGACTACCACCAGGGCTACCTGGACAAGAACCCGAACGGCTATTGCAACCATGGCCCCAACGGCATCACCTGCCCGGTGGGGATCGCGAACGTGCCCGCGCAGACGGACGTGCTGCCGCCGGAGACGGTGTAAGTGCTCAAGTAGGTCGCACATAGTCGGCGCGGGCCGGCCGGAGGCGCTAGAGGTCTCCGGCCGGCCCGTGGCCTACCCGTACGGGTGCGTCACTAGTGCCGGTCTGGGTGCGTCACTAGTGCCGGTCTGGGTGCGTCACTAGTGCCGGTCTCGGCGTGAGGGAGAGGAGAGGCGCGAGCACGGCGGGAGGGGATACGACCCGGGTCAAGAGCCCAGCGCCAGGTTCAGCGCCACCCCCAGCATGACCAGGCCGACCAGCACATCCACCACCCGCCAGGTGCGCGGGCTGGACAGCGGCCCGGACAGGGCGCGCGCCCCCAGGCCCAGCGCCGTGAACCACAGGATCGACGCCGTCCCGGCGCCGGCGGCGGCCAACCACCGCGCCTGCCCGAAACCGTTGGTCACCGTGCCGAGCATGAGCACGGTATCAAGGTAGACGTGCGGGTTCAGCCAGGTCAGCGCCAACGTGGTCAGCACGACCGACGACGCCGGGCGCGCCTGCTCCTGCTCAAGCGCACCAGGACGCATCGCCGACCGGAAGCTGGAGACCGCAAAGCCGATCAGGTACAGCACACCGCCCCAGCGCAGCAGTTCCAGCACCCACGGCGCCAGGCGCGCAACCACGCCGATTCCGCCGGTGCCGACGGCGATGAGCGCCAAGTCGCTGAGGGCGCAGATGGCGATCACCAGCCCGATGTGCTCGCGCCGCACGCCCTGCCGCAGCACCCAGGCGTTCTGCGCGCCAATGGCCACGATCAGCCCCAGCCCGGTGGCGAAGCCGGTGATGGCAGGCGCGAAGCCGGACCAGGAGCCGCAGACCGCCAGCGAGGCAGTAATCAGGCCCGCGGCTGCGGGGGCCGCTGATGCCGCCCCCGCAGCCGCCAGGGCATGTGGGGACGTCGACGGCGCGAGCAGAATCGTCATGGGTCGACCCTATGGGGTATGGCGTCAGCCCGTAAGACGGGCGGACGCCGAAAGCACCGGCGCGAGACTGCGCGGCTCCCTCCGGCCGCCCGGTGCACCCGCAGGCACTGCGCAGGGCTCATCGCGCCACCCGCGCCCGGCGGGCACGACCCGCCGTCATCGGCACGCGCGTCGGGTGTTACGCCGGAAATGTGCCAATATCAGGGCATGAGTGAACGCAGTGACTTCACAGACGGCCGCGGCTACGGTGAACGCGGCAACCGTCGCGACCGATACGACCGATATGACAGGGGATATGACCGGGACGACGGCGGGCGCGGCTACGACCGCGGTGGCCGGGGCTATGGCCGCGACCGCGACTTCAGCGGCCGCCGCGGCGGCTACGACCGCGGCAACCGAGGGTACGACCGGGACAACAACCGCGGCTACGGCGACCGCCGCGAGGGTGACCGGGAGGGCCGCTACGACCGCAGCTACAACCAGGACCGCAGCTACCACCAGGACCGCAGCTACGGCCGGGACCGCCGTGACCAGGGATACGACCGCGGTGGCCGGGGCTATGGCCGCGACCGCGACTTCAGCGAGCGCCGCGGCGGCTACGACCGCGGTGGCTACGATCGCGGCAACCGAGGGTACGAACGGGACAACAACCGCGGCTACGGCGACCGCCGCGAGGGTGACAGGGAGGGCCGCTACGACCGCGGTGGCCGCGGCTACAACCAGGACCGCGGCTACAACCGGGACCGCGGCTACAACCGGGACCGCCGCGACCGGGGATACGAGCGCGACGGCCGGGACCGCGACTACCGGCACGAGGGCCGCCGTCACGACAAGGGTCCGCGCACGGGAACGCTCAGCGACCTGGTGGATTACCTGCACGTGCTGGACAACCGCCCCTACGGCGCCTACCGCGACACCGTCGGCCACTATCGCGCCTCCGAGGGCTGGATGCTGCACGTGGACTACGTTCAGCCGGACCCATACGCCCCGCCCACACGGATCCGCATCCAGGCTCCGGCCGATCTGCCCGGCCTGAAACTGCTGCAGGATGCGGACCTGACCTCCACTCGCGACCGGCGCATCGCTGTCGGCGACTTCCTGACCCGCGAGCTGCACCGGGGCTTCCGCGGCACCAACCTGTCGATCGCCTCGCCCGGGCAGGAGATCCTCGAGCGCTGCTCCGTAATCGTCTCCGCCCCTGCCGACGCCGATGACGACGCCGACGCGCCCGCGACGGACGGTGCGGCCACCGACGCATCGCCTACCACGGACCAGCAGGGCGACGAGATCCTGGACCTCTTCACTGTGCTGACCGAAAGCGATGAGGACGCCGATGCGGGCACCGGCGAGGACGCCGTTCCCGCCACCACATCCTCGGAGTCGGCAGGCACCGACCTTGATGAAGCGGTGGACGGCTCCGCAGCTGACACGTTCGCCGCCGCCATCGGCTCCACTGAGCCGACCGACCTCACCGGGGAAGACGACGTGGCGCAGGAGCCCGGCTCCCCCACCGACGAGGGGGAGGCGCCCGAGGAATCAGCTCCCTCCGCCAGTGCCGCCACGGACTCAGACACCGAAGCCGATGCGGACGCCGACGCCGTGCAAAGCACCGGTAAGCGCGAGGCCCCTGCGGGCTCCGGCGTCGTCATTGAGATTCGCGCCCGAGTGGCGCTGCCTGCCCGTGGCCGCTCCATCCGTGGGCGGGAGGCGGCCAACATCTTCAGCCACGACCTGACCCGTGAGATCAACGCCGCCCTAGACCTGACCGGCGAGCGGGGCGAGCGCCTGCTGGAGCACATTGCCGCCCTGGAGGACCACCGGGCCCTGACCCAGGCGGTGCTCGACAACGGCTGGGTGGCCTTCCTCGCCGACGACTCAGTCCTGCCGCGCCGCTCCGGCGTCAGCGACGCCCCCATGGAGGAGGGCGCCATCGCACTGACCGCCCCCGATTCACTGGCCGCAACCGTGACCCTGCCGCATGCCGGTGAGGTACGCGGCACCGCGATCGGCTCCGGGGTCACGCTCGTGGTCGGCGGTGGCTACCACGGCAAGTCCACGCTGCTGAGCGCGATCGAGCGCGGCGTCTACCCGCACGTTCCGGGCGACGGCCGCGAGCTGGTGGCCACGGTCCCAGACGCCATCAAGGTGCGGGCCGCCGACGGGCGGGCAGTGACCGGCGTGGACCTGACGCCCTTCATCTCCCACCTGCCCGGAGACCGCGACACCGCCTCCTTCACCACCACCAACGCCTCGGGCTCGACGTCCCAGGCTGCCTCGATCGTGGAGTCGATCGAGGCGGGGACCTCCGCGTTGCTGCTGGATGAGGACACCTCCGCCACCAACCTGCTGATCCGTGACGCCCGCATGCGCACGCTAGTGTCCGACGACCAGGAGCCGATCACCCCCTTCGTGGACCGGGTGGGGGCGCTGGCCGAGGCGGGCGTTTCCACAGTGCTGGTCATGGGCGGCTCAGGGGACTACCTGGACGTGGCCGACCGGGTGCTGCTGCTGGATTCCTACGTGCTACACGACGCCACCGAGCGTGCAGCCGAGGTCACCGCGGCGCAGCCGCGGGAGACGACGGCACTGGTGGACTTCCCCATGCAGACGCCGCGGGTGCCACTGCCCTCGCAGCGCACCCAGCGCGGCCCGGTGCGCACCCGTTCGCGCGGCACCGACACGCTCACGCTGGACCGCGAGGACATCGACATCTCCGATGTGGCGGGTGTCGTCGAGTCCGGCCAGGCGGAGGCGGTGGCCTACGCCCTGCGGGCACTGCTGGAGCAGCGCTTCGACGGGGAGTCGACGCTGGCGCAGTGCCTGGAGGACCTGGACGCCCTGCTGGATGACGAGGGCCTGGACGCCCTGGACCGCCGCCCTGCCTTCCTAGTGCGCCCACGCATGGTGGACGTGGCAGCCGCGGTGAACCGCTACCGGAGGCTCAAGCTGGCCTGAAGTGTGCGGCGCGGCGTCAGGTGACGTCGCGCCGCACGCTAACGTTCGAGTGGGCTCAGAGAAAACCGCGTAATCAAGCGGTTTAGCTGATTGTCTC
>NZ_PIZC01000048.1:77753-85444 GCF_019325145.1 Actinomyces sp. 594 | reverse complement strand
GGCTTCCAGCGTGCGGCCGAGGCTGCGGCGCACGCTGGAAGCCCCTATCTCTTCGCTGACCAGTGCCGGCGAATCTCTATTTTCTGCTGCTATTGCAGCGATTAGTGACAGTCGGCGTGACTGGGCTCGAAGTGCGTAAGCGTGCGGCACCCAACGGCTCGCACGCCCTGCTGGCCTCAGCGCAGCGCGGCCAGGGCCCGGTCCTGGGCGACGATGGCCTGGACCATCGCGGGGACCTCCGCGTCGTGGTAGGCGGCGGGTGCGAAGACGCTCATGTTCTCGAAGTCGGTGGCCAGGTGCAGGTTTACCTGGGCGCCCACCACGCCGGTGGTGAAGTTCGACAGGATCAGGCGCAGGGCCTCGATCGGGCGGTGCCCGGCGGAGAAGGAGTAGCCGACCAGGCCCATGGCCTTGTTGGCCAGCACGGACGGGGTGATGAAGTCGATCGCGTTCTTCAGCGCGCCCGGGACGGAGTGGTTGTACTCCGGGGTGACGAAGATATAGGCGTCGTACGCCGCCAGGGCCTCGTTCCACTTCACCGCGGCCGGGTCCTTGGCGGGGGCTGCCATTGGGGGAAGCTCCTCGGCAAAGACCGGCAGGTCGAACGAGCCGAGTTCGAGGACCTCGGCCTGCACGCCGTCAACGGTGTTGGCCTTGTCGGCAACCCACTGGGCGACCGGCCCGCCTATGGAGTTGGGGCGGACAGATCCGGTGATTACGGCGATCTTGGTCATGTTGCGCTCCTTGAAAGCACAGTTGGAAGCAAAACGAACAGACCAGACTGTAGGCCATAGGTCCCAGTCAACCCAGAGTGTAATTTATGGCCTTACTCATACTCATTGTCGTCGCCTCTGAAAAACCGCACAAGCCCGGGGAGCAGCCCCGGTTAGGCTGGGAGCGTGAGCGATGCTGGAAGCAACGGAAACCACGCGGTCCACAACTCCCCCTGGGAGGGCGCCCGCTACCTGCGGGAGATCCTGCGCGCCCCTGTCTACGAGGCCGCCGAGCACACCCCCCTGCAAATCATGCCCGCCCTGTCCGCCCGCCTGGGCAACACGGTCGAGGCCAAGCGAGAGGACCTGCAAGCGGTCCACTCCTTCAAGATCCGTGGCGCCTACAACGCCATGCGCTCCCTGTCCGACGCCGAGCGCGAACGCGGCGTGGTCACCGCTTCCGCCGGCAACCATGCGCAGGGAGTAGCCCGCTCGTCCGCCCTGCTGGGTGTGCACGCGCTGATTGTCATGCCGACCGTCACGCCCCGCATCAAGGTCGACGCCGTACGCGCCCTGGGGGGCGAGGTGCTTCTGGCCGGCGACAACTTCGACGCTGCTAAGGCCGAGGCCCTCCGCCTGGCCGAGGCCGACGGGCTGACATACATCGCCCCCTTCGACGATCCGCGGGTGATCGCCGGCCAGGGCACTATCGGATTGGAGATGATCCAGCAGGACGCCAATCTGGATCGCGTGTTCGTGCCTGTGGGCGGCGGCGGCCTGATCTCCGGCATCGCTGTACTGATCAAGCAGCTAATGCCGCAGGTTCAGGTCATCGGCGTCGAGCACGAGGAGTCGGCCTGTCTGAGCGCCGCCCTTACCGCCGGGGAGCCGGTCACGCTGGAGCACGTCGGCCTGTTCGCCGAGGGGGTGGCAGTGCGCCGCATCGGGGATGAGACCTTACGCCTGTGTGCGCAGCTGCTCGACGACGTCGTCACCGTCTCCTCCGACGAGGTCTCCGCCGCCGTGCGCGACCTGTTCGAGGACCTGCGCGCCGTGCCGGAGCCGAGCGGCGCCGTTGCCCTGGCGGGGTTGAAGCAGTACGTGGCAGCGCACGATCTGTCCGGAGAGCGACTGGCCTGCGTGCTGTCAGGGGCGAATCTGAACTTCCACCAGCTGCGTTACATCTCCGAGCGAGCCGAGATCGGCGAGCAGCGCGAGGCGATCCTGGGCGTGACCATCCCAGAGGTGCAGGGAGAGTTCCTGCGTTTCGCCTCCGTACTGGGCGGCCGGGCGGTCACCGAATTCAACTACCGGGTCTCCGCCTCGGCGCCCGCGGGCGCACCGGCCCGAATCTTTGTGGGTGTGCGGCTCACCCGCGGCCGGGAGGAGCGCCGCGAGATCGTCGCCGACCTGGAAGCCGCCGGCTACGGCGTGGTGGACCTGACCGAGGACGAGCTCGCCAAGGTGCATGTGCGTTCCATGATCGGCGGGCGTGCCCCCGAGGGCCTGGTGGAGCGGCTGTTCAGCTTCGAGTTCCCCGAGTCCCCCGGGGCGCTGACCCGGTTCCTGGAGATCCTAGGGACCCGCTGGAACATCACCCTGTTCCACTACCGCACCGACGGCGCCGACTACGGACGCATTCTGACCGCCTTCGAGGCCGGCCCGGACGACGCCGAGCTGACCGAACACATGGACCGACTCGGCTACGCCTACCAGGAGGAGACGGACGACCCCTCCGCACGCTTCTTCCTGGCCCGCTGAACCCGCCAAGCCACTACCCCACCCCTTCACCGAGGTCGGTAGACCTTACGTGCCGAGGTCGGTCGCCGCCTAAACAGGCTCTCCGTGTTTGGGGGTAGTTGGCAGTGTGTGTTGGTCGGTCCAGCAACGGCCTCTCCCGCACCAACGCACAGCCTCCCGCACCTGAACGCGGCCTGCCGCGGTCGAGGACGGTCTTCGCATCGTCACTTCGAGTGACCGTATCCGCGCGCACGAAGCACTGGTTTCCGACCTTGGCGCGTGGTTTACGACCCCAGGGTGGTCACGAATCGCACCCCAAGGTCGTAAATCGACATGACGGTCATCTTGCGAAGCACAAGCCAGTCGGGGATCAAAGTCTCGTCGCGTTCGCGGGTGTGATGGTGTACCAGCGAAGCCCCGGTGTCGGTTGTTGTTGATGTCCCGGCGGGAGGGCTCTGGCAGGCACGAGGGGTGCGATTGATCGCCGCGAGTCTGGGGGAACACCGCGGATCCCGCGGAATGCTGCGGTTCCTTTGGGAAGGCTAGGACGCTCGCCTGACGGTTCCTCCTCGTGCAGACCATTCCATCCTTCACGCACCCCTACGTCCCTTCAGTTCAACGATTAGTGCTTTCCTGCAACGGTACGCACCTCGCAGTGCCCGAACCGTCGGCCAAGGGCACAAATCTTCACGCCCAGCGCCGACCTACGTGCCAGATCCCATCCAGATGAAGTGGCGCTGGCCGCTGCTCGATTGGAAGTCCGAGCGCGAAGTTATCCGCCACCCGCGCAAGTACGTTCCCGCACTCGTCGCCTGCATACTCTCCACCGCATGCTGGGCGCTCACACGCTGAGCGGGTGCGGCCCCCGACGACGGCGGGACGCGCACACCCGCTCAGCTGCGTTAGTTCCGAATGCGACAGGCGTCAGCGAACGCGGATCCGGCTAAGGTCACGGACGGCGCCGAGGTCGGCGCTTGTGGCGAGCATGCCGTAGGCGCGCAGCGACTTGGACACGTGGCGGGGACGCGGCTTGTGCGGCGTCCACGCGTCCTCCCCGCGAGCCTCCTCCTCGGCGCGACGCCGGGCGATCTCTCCGTCATCTACATCCAGCTCGATGGAGCGGTTCGGGATGTCGATCACGATGCGGTCCCCGGTGCGCACCAGCCCAATGAGCCCGCCCGCGGCGGCCTCCGGGGAGACGTGCCCGATGGACAGCCCGGAGGTGCCTCCGGAGAAGCGCCCGTCGGTTAGCAGCGCGCACTCCTTACCCAGGTGCATGGACTTGATGTAGGTGGTCGGGTACAGCATCTCCTGCATGCCCGGGCCGCCGCGGGGCCCCTCGTGGGAGATGATCACCACGTCGCCTGCCTTCACCTTGCCGCCGAGGATGCCCTCCACCGCCTCATCCTGGGACTCGAAGACGACGGCGGGCCCGGAGAAGGTCAGGATCGAGGCATCCACCCCGGCGGTCTTGACGATGCAGCCCTTCTCGGCGATGTTCCCGAACAGCACCGCCAGCCCGCCGTCGGCGGAGTAGGCGTGGGCGACATCGCGGATGGCACCGTTCTCACGATCAGTGTCCAGTGCCTCCCAGCGGGAGGACTGGGAGAACATCTCAGTGGTGCGCACGCCCGCGGGTGCGGCCAGGTAGCGGGTGCGGATCGTCTCATCCACCCGGCTCGCCCGCGGGTCGCGCAGGCCGTCGGCGTCGGGGCGGCCGATGTCGTACTGGTCGAGCTCGTCAGCCAGGGTGCCGCGCAATACGGTACGAGTGGTGGTGTCTAGCAGCCCGCCACGGTCCAGCTCCCCAAGGATGCCCATGATGCCGCCGGCACGGTGGACGTCCTCCATGTGGAAGACGTTGGTGGAGGGAGCCACCTTGCACAGGTGGGGAACCTTGCGGGAGAGCCGGTCGATGTCAGCCATCTTGAAGTCGACCTCCGCCTCCTGGGCGGCAGCAAGCAGGTGCAGCACCGTGTTGGTAGACCCGCCCATGGCGATGTCCAGGCTCATGGCGTTCTCGAAGGCGGCCTTAGTGGCGATCGAGCGCGGCAGGACGGAGGCGTCGTCCTCCTCGTAGTAGGCCTTGGTGATCTGAACGATCTGGCGGCCGGCCTCCTGGAACAGGGCCTTGCGGTCTGCGTGTGTGGCCAGGAGCGATCCGTTGGTCGGCAGCGCCAGGCCCAGGGCCTCAGTCAGGCAGTTCATGGAGTTGGCAGTGAACATGCCGGAGCAGGAGCCGCAGGTGGGGCAGGCCAGGCGCTCAATGGCGGAAATGGTCTCATCGGGGACGGTAGGGTCGGCGGCGTCCATCATGGCGTCGATCAGGTCGAGCTTGCGGGTGGTGCCATCCGCCGCCACCATCTTGCCGGACTCCATCGGACCACCGGAAACAAAGATGGTGGGGATGTTCAGGCGCATCGAGGCCATGAGCATGCCGGGGGTGATCTTGTCACAGTTGGAGATGCACACCAGGGCGTCGGCGCAGTGGGCGTTCGCCATGTACTCCACCGAGTCGGCGATCAGTTCGCGGCTGGGCAGGGAGTAAAGCATGCCATCGTGCCCCATGGCGATGCCGTCGTCGACGGCGATCGTGTTGAACTCCTTGGCAATGCCGCCGGCGGCCTCGATCTGCTCGGCGACCACCCGGCCCACATCCCGCAGGCCCACGTGCCCGGGAACGAACTCGGTGAAGGAGTTGGCGATGGCGATAATCGGTTTGCCGAAGTCCGAGTCCTTGACACCGGTGGCGCGCCACAGGGCGCGGGCGCCGGCCATGTTGCGACCAGTGGTGGAGGTAGCGCTGCGATAGCGGGGCATGAGCGTCTCCTGGGATGCGGACGATTTTCGAATGGCCACAGCGTAGTGTCAGCGGCGTCGACAATCCCTGTGCGTTCACTCACTGGGCCTTAAGTTTCCTGCGGCATTGCAACGTTCCGACGACGCCGCCTCCGCTCGCCGGTGAGCGAAAAGCCTCGCATCCACCTGCCGAATTACGGCACACGCCCCTCACGCCTCCCATCTCCTGCCCCGCCGCCGACATACCCTCCCCAGCCGCCCGAGCCGAAACAACGCTCCCCCTACACTCTTGAGCACCGGATCAACGGAGGCCGCATGACCATTCCGCGCAACGCCGTCGACATCGCCCATGCCGTCAGCGCCGGACACATCACCGCCCGGGCCACGATCCAGGTCGCGCTGGAACGCATTGATGCACTCGACCCGGGTCTCAATGCCTTCACCGCGGTGCGGCGTGAAGCCGCCCTGCGGGAGGCCGACGTCCTCGACCGGCGCATCGCGGCAGCCGGCCCGAGCGCAGCCGGACCGCTAGCGGGAGTACCGGTGGCGGTCAAGGAGGAGTACGACGTCGCCGGGGAGGTCACCACTGTCGGTGGCCGGGGCAATAGCAGTCCCGCCCAGGCGGACTGCGCCGTCGTCCGACGGCTGCGGCAGGCGGGCGCCATCATCGTCGGGCGCACGAACATGCCCGAGTTCGGCCAGTTCCCGGTGGGAGAATCCGCGTATCACGGCGACTGTCTGAACCCCTGGGACCCTGCCCGCTCCCCCGGCGGCTCCTCGGCAGGCTCAGCGGTCGCCGTCGCCACCGGCGCAGTTCCGGTAGCCATGGGTGCCGACGGCGGGGGCTCGCTACGCATTCCGGCCTCGGCCTGCGGGGTGCTGGGACTGAAGCCGACACGCGGCAGGGTCAGTTCGGCACCGTTGGCCGAGCACTGGTTCGGACTGGCGAGCTTCGGCGCGATCACCCGCACTGCCCATGACCTGGCCGTGGTCATGGACGTCGTCAGCGGTAATGAGCCGGTGGATCGGTGGCGGCTCGACGCTCCTACTCGGCGGTTCATTGACGCCGTAAGCGCACCACCGCCTCGACTACGCATCCTCTCCGCATCCAATGCGGTCATGCCAGGTGCGCGCCCGACGCCGGCCATCACCCAGTCTGTGCGCTCCGTCACCGCCGCCCTACAGGGCTTGGGCCATGATGTGCGCCCGGCTCGGGTGGCCTGGCCGGTACCGACCGCACCGTTCCTGACGCTGTACTTCGCCGGCATGCACGTCGAGGCGCAGCAGGTTGAGCACCCGGACCGTCTGGAGTCGCGCACCAGGACCTCGGCGCGTCTGGGCGCGCTCATTCCACAACCGGTGGTGCGCGCGGCGCTGAGTCAGGCCAAGCGCGTGCACGACGGCGTCGAGGCCGTCTTCGGGCGGGCAGACCTACTGCTACTGCCCACCCTGCTAGACCTGCCCGGCGCCGCGCACGACTTGCACGGTAAAAGCTGGCTGTCGGCGATGCTCGCTTCGACGCCGACGATCTCCAACACTGCGATCTTCAACGTCTCGGGACATCCGGCATTATCGGTGCCGGCGGGGTTCTCACACGGCCTCCCCGTAGGTGCACAGCTCGTGGCCCGCGCGGGACGAGAGGATCTGCTACTGGCGGTGGCGGCGCAACTGCATACCCACTAGGCGACGGAGACTCACTCCGGAGGACGCCACCTCGTCCCCGCCAGCCGCGCCCCGCCCCTACTACGACCCTTTGCCTTCTACTACGAGCTTTTGCACCCTGGTGTACGCCTTTTTGCCGCACACCAGGGTGCAAAAGTTCGTGTCGGGGGACAAAAGCTCGTACCAGTGCACGGTTCCGTGCCTCATGCCGGGAGGCAAAGGCCCGTGTCACACGGTGCCAAGGCCGCCAATGCGGCGTCCGAGGCGCCCGTACTGGGGAAGGCCCGAGGGCCAGAGCTCGCCCAGCGTCAGCGACGTTCGCGAGGCGTCAGTACTGGCGAAGGCCCGTGTCACATGGTGCCGAGGATCTCGGTGACGAACACCAGGGTGTCGCCGCCCTTGATGCCGGCCTGAGGCACCCCGCGCGAGCCGTAGCCGAGCTCAGAGGGGATGGACAGGATCACCCGGCTGCCGACGCGCTGGCCAACCAGCCCGTCGTCCCAACCGCGGATGACCATGCCGACGCCGACCTGGAAGTTGAGCGGCTGACCGCGGTCGTAGGAGTTGTCGAAGACGCGCCCGTTCCAAACCTGGCCCAGGTAGTGGCACACGACGGTGTCACCGGACTCAATGACGGCGCCGTCGCCGGCGTCAAGCACCTGCACCTGCAGACCCTCCGGGGCCTCCGGCCCGGGGAAGGTCAGGGTGGGCTTGGCGCCCTTGGCGCCGGAGACAGTGGGCATGTTGATGTTGATCATGTGGAACAGGCTACGGCAG
>NZ_PIZC01000048.1:964-77426 GCF_019325145.1 Actinomyces sp. 594 | reverse complement strand
CGCCGGGAGCGGGCACCGCCGCGTACAAGACGCGGCGGTGCCCGCGGAACCGGAAACCGGACCGCGGGCACCGCCGACGCCGCTGTTGGCGTCCAGTGTCAGATTCGCGAGCGCACCGTCAGTTGTCGCGCAAAATGGCGAGGATGCGCACGAACTCAACGTACAGCCACACCAGGGTGACAACCAGGCCGAAGGCTCCGGCCCAGGCGTACCGCGTCGGCAGGCCCTGCTCGACACCGCGCTGAACGAATTCAAAGTCCATGGTCAGGCTGAAGGCCGCCATGACCACCGCGACCAGTCCGATGATCAGCCCCAGTGGCAGGCCCATGATCGTGACGCCGCGCAGACCCCACGGATCGGACACCACGCCGGTGAGACTGAGCACCAGGTTCACCACGCTGAAGATCAGGTAACCGCCCATGGCGGTCAGCAGAATACGCTGCGCCCGCGAGCTCAGGCGGAAGCCCGCGAACTTGTATGCCAGCAGGACTACGCCGAAGGTCGTCGCCGAGGCGAGCACCGCCTGCATCACAATGCCCGGGTAGATCATCTCCATTACGCCTGAGAAGGCCCCCAGCATGGTGCCCTCGAATACGGCGTAAGTCAGGATCAGCGCGGGGCTGGGCTCGCGCTTGAAGGAGTTGACCAGGCCCAGGACCAGGGCTCCGATCGCCCCAACGATCAGCGCCAGCATGCCCAGTCCCATGGTGGCCTCGTTGACCGCCAGCATCCAGCTGACGGCACCGGCGGCGAGAATCACCGCGAAGATGCCGAAGGTACGGACGATGACGTCGTCATAGGTCATGCGGCCGCGGTCCACGTTGGTGGCCGACGGCGCACCGTACTGGGCCTCCAGGTCAGAGACCTGCTGCGGGGAAACGCCGCCGTAAGCGGGCGCCTGGCCGTACTGGCCGCCGGCCTGGTAGCCGTAGGCGGGTGCCTGGCCGTAGGCCTGGGTGGCCTGCGTGCCAGCCTGACCGGGCTGATATCCCGGCATGGTTGGGTAGCCGTTGGGGGTGCGCTGCGGGGCCGACGCCGTAGCGGCACTCCCGTTGAAAACGGGGCTGTGAGAGAAGTACGGGTTACTCATCGCCAGTATTGTCCCCGATCTTCCTGAAGATGTCCTGTGTGTTCTGCGGCCGCATCCCCGGCACCGCTGCCGCCCGCACGGGTCCGACGGCGGCGCTGCTGCAGAGCCGGGGATGCACGTCACCCGGCGTGCGCTCAGGCCGACTCATCCTCCAGGAGGACCGCGGCTCCTCCGCCAAGCCCACTGTCGCGACTCCCAGATTCCCCAACCGGGCCGATAAACGGCGTGCGCGACATTTCTAGCCTGGAGCTGTTCGGGCGCCGACCGGTATCCCACCGGTACAGCCGCCGCGCAACCGAGAATCCCGGAAAGAGTTGATCCTGTTGATCGAAGCTGTCGATCTCACCAAGCGCTACGGCTCCAAGACCGCCGTCGACCACATTTCCTTCACCGTTGAGCCAGGCACCGTAACCGGCTTCCTGGGCCCCAACGGGGCGGGCAAGTCCACCACCATGCGCCTGATCCTGGGGCTGGACAAGCCCACCGAGGGGTCGGTGAAGGTGAACGGCCACGCCTACCAGGAGCTGTCCGCCCCGCTGCGCCAGGTCGGCGCGCTCCTGGATGCCAAGGGCATGCATGGTTCCCGCTCTGCCCGCGCCCACCTGACTCAGCTCGCCGTCTCCAACGGCATCCCCACCCGCCGCGTGGACGAGGTGCTGGAACTGACCGGGCTGACCCCGGTGGCCAAGAAACGGGTCAAGGGCTTCAGCCTGGGTATGGGCCAGCGCCTAGGCATTGCCGCGGCCCTCCTGGGCGACCCGCAGGTGCTGATCTTTGACGAGCCTGTCAACGGCCTGGACCCCGAGGGCGTGAAATGGGTGCGTGACACCTGCCGCCACCTCGCTGGGCAGGGCCGCACCGTATTCATCTCCTCCCACCTGATGAGCGAGATGGCCCAGACCGCCGATCACCTGCTGGTCATCGGCCGGGGCCGCATCCTCAGCTCCGGGCCCGTCGGCGAGGTAATCGCCTCCGCAACCAGTGACGTCGTCCGGGTGGCCTCACCGCAGGCCACCGACCTGGCGGCCGCGCTGAACACCGTCGGCATCGATACCTCCACCCCCGAGCCGGGAGTGCTGACCACCACGATGGCCCCCGCGACCCGCATCGGCGAGATAGCCGCGGCCCACGGCATCGTGCTGCACGAGCTGGCCACCCAGCGCGCCTCCCTGGAGGACGCCTACCTGGAGCTGACCGGCAACGACGTCGAATACACCACCGGATCAGAGCAGGCGCCCGCCCCGGCCAGCGCCCGCGCCTGAAGACGACTCCGCCGCCCGTACGCGGGCACGGCAGTCCCTTCCGAGCATCCCGCAAGCCTTCTGATACACGAAAGCAGCCTCATGACCACCACCGCCCTATCCGACACCACCGACACAACTGGATCCGCCGCATCCACAGGCCCCGCCGACTCACGCGCCGTCGCGGACTCCGCCGTCGCATCAGGCGGCCGGAAGCGGCCCAGCACGCAGGACGCTCGCACCGAGGCAGGCCCGCCCCAGCGCTCCGCATCCACCCGTCCCGCCGAGCTCGCCGACGGACAGACCTTCGCGCGCGCGGTACACGCCGAGTGGATCAAGGTCGCCTCCCTGCGCTCAACCTGGATCACCTCGCTGATCGCAGTCGCCATCACGGTGCTGTTCAGCACAGCCATCTCCATTGCCTACGCCTCCATCCCGGAGGCTGCGGACTCCGCCGCCGACGCGGTGATCGCCGGCAACCAGTTCGGCCAGATCGTTGTAGCCGTGCTGGGGGCGCTCATCATCACCGGCGAGTACTCCTCCGGGCAGATCCGCTCCTCGCTCGCAGCCGTACCCCACCGCTGGCGGCTGCTGCTGGCCAAGGCCATCGTGGTGGGCGCGCTGAGCTTCGCCATCGGTGCAGTGTCCACGCTGCTGACCTGGGCGGTGTCCACGCCCTTCATGGACGGGCACGGAGGCTCACTGACCGACCCGGAGTACCTCGGATTCGTGTGGGGCACCGGGCTGTCCTTCGCCGGGATTGCGCTTATGTCCCTGGGGCTGGGCTTCCTGCTGCGCTCAACCGCCGGCGCGATCACCCTGGCGATCACGCTACTGTTCGTCGTCGACATCCCGCTCTCGGCGATGAGCATCAAGTGGGACTGGGCCGTCTCCTTGCAGGGCCTCGAGCCGTTGCAGACCGCCATGGCGGTCTACGATCCCTTCCACCACATCGTGAGCTGGGGCACGGCAGGCTCCATCTACTTCCTCCAGCAGTGGCAGGCGGCGCTGGTGTTCGGCGCCTGGGCGCTCGTTCCGCTCGCACTCGGCTGGGTGGTCTTCACCCGTCGCGACGCCTGAGCGCGCCCCGAGGGGTGGTGGTGAAGCCCAGTTTTCCCGGGCGGCGCCACCACCTCTCGGCAGCTAGTCCGCCTACGCACCGCTTTACCGATACATCACCGGCACGGGGCACAATTAGCCCGTCGAGCAGAGGGGAGCCTATGTGATGAGTACGCCGTCTACCGCAGCTCACCTGCTGCGCTGGCAGACCGCTCATCCCTACCTGGCCGACGCCGCCATGGCCACGGTGGTGCTGGTACTGAACGTCTTCATGGGCCTGTGGCCTTTGCGCCAGGCCGGCATCCCCTCCGCGAGCTCCTGGCTGCCACTCACCCTGGCGGCATGCCTGATCTGCACCCTCTCCCTGGTCTTCCGTCGGCGCCACCTGGTGTCCACCTGGGCGGTGCTGACCTTCCTGCCGATCCTGCACGAAGCTGTGATAGCGCTCGGCCTCGCCGATATGGGAATCGTCGAGATCGGCTACGTAGCCGACGCCCTGCGGGCCTTCACCCTGCTGGGCGTGCCGTTCACCCTGGCCACGCTCGCCATGCGCTACCGCTCGGCCTGGGTGTGGACCGCCTGCGTGGTCTCCACCTTCGTCACCGTGATCGGCCAGGCGCTGCTCGGCGGATACGCGATCGACACGCTCGGGGCGCTGATCATGCCCTACGGGCTGACCAATATCATCGGCGTGCTCGTGGGCACCGTGATCCGCGCCCAGGCGGCCCAGTTGCGGGAGGCAGAGACGCGCTCGGCGCGCCTGATGCTGGCCCGCGAGCAGGAGGCTGCGCTCGCCGCCGCCAACGAGCGCAGCAGGATCGCCCGCGAGATGCACGACGTAGTCGCCCACTCCCTGGCCGTGATGATCACCCTCGCCGACGGCGCTGCCGCCGCCGTCGACCGCAACCCCGCCATGGCCAAGGAAGCACTCACCACCCTGGCCGAGACCGGCCGCACCGCCCTGGCTGACACGCGCCGGCTCGTGGGCGTTCTACGCGAGGACCCGGCCCTCTCCCCCACCTCGCCGGATACGACGTCGTCCCCGGGTAACGGCGCGAGCCTGCCCGCGCCTGTTGACGCCGACGCCACGGCACAACACCCGCACGGCGCCGTCACCGCCGCCGCCGCGAGCGCAACCATCCGTGACCTCCCGGTTCCAGAATTCGCCCCGCCCGGAACCGTCGCCCCGGTAGAACCCAGCCAGGAGATCGCAGACCTACGCCGGCAGGCGACCGCGGCTGACGCGGATGTGTCCGGCGGGAACACGCCACTCGCTCCCGCACCCGAGCAGGCCGACCTGGAGGTGCTGGTGGAGCGCTTCCGTGCCGCCGGGGTGCCCGTGACCTATCGGTGGACCGGGCGGCAGCTTCCCGCGGACAAGGGCCTGCAGCTGACCCTGTTCCGCATCGCCCAGGAAGCGCTGACCAATGTGCTGCGCTACGCCCCCACTACGCGCCAGGTCGCCATCACCGTTGACAGGTACGCGGGCACGGCCGTCCTGACCATAGACAACGACGCCGCCCCCGGATCGAAGCCGCTGCACGGGTCCGGCAAGGGCCTGATCGGCATGCGGGAACGTGCAGCCGTCTATGGTGGCACTGTGCAGGCCGGGCCGACCGCGACCGGGTGGCGCGTGCGCGCCATACTGCACTGGGACGAGGACTGGGACGACTACGACGAAGGGACAGCGCCGTGGCAGATGCCGCAGTGAGTGACGCATCCGATCCGACCGGGGCCGACGCCCCGGATCCGCTTGAGGCCACCAGCACTCCCGGCCGCACCCGGCCGATCACGGTGGTGCTGGCCGATGACCAGGCGCTGATGCGTATGGGCTTCCGCATGGTGCTGGATCCGGCCGAGGACATTGAGATCGTCGGGGAGGCCTCCGACGGAGCCACCGCCGTAACGCAGGCGCGCGCCCTGAAGCCCGACGTGATCCTCATGGATGTGCGGATGCCGGGAATGAACGGGATCGACGCCACGGCCGCGATCACCCGGCAGTGCCCGGACACGAAGATCCTCATCCTGACCACCTTCGACCTGGACGAGTACGCCTTCGCCGGCCTGCGCGCCGGGGCGAGTGGATTCCTGCTCAAGGACACCCGCCCGGGCGAGCTGGCGGAGGCGATCCGCACTGTTGCCGACGGCGAGGCGGTAGTCAGCCCGCGCATCACCCGCCGCATGCTGGAAATGTTCTCCTCGCACTTCCCTGACAGCGGCGGTTCCCAGTCGCAGGAGGATGAGCGCATCGCCTCGCTCACCCCGCGCGAGCGCGAGATCCTGACCCTGATGGCACAGGGCCTGAGCAACTCGGAAATCGCCGACCACCTGGTCGTATCCGCCACCACCGTGAAGACGCACGTAGGCAATGTGCTGACCAAACTGAACGTGCGCGACCGCGTGCAGGCCGTCGTCGTCGCCTACGAGACCGGCCTCATGCGCTGATGCGCCCAACCCACCGCCGAGATCGGTCGATATGGCGCGGTGCGGCGCCGGTCGGCTCAGGCGGAGTGCAGCCGCTGCTGCGCGGCAGTGAAGCCGTCCGTAACCACTTGCTCGACGGCGTCGGCCGCCTGCTCCAAGGTGACGGCCAGCTCCGCCTGCTCCCGCGTGGGGAAGTCACTTAGCACGAAGTCGGCCGGGTCCTGTCGGCCCGGGGGGCGCCCCACCCCTATGCGCAGGCGCGCGTAGTCACGCGTACCGAGCGCCGTCGAGATGGAGCGCAGGCCGTTGTGTCCGCCCTCCCCGCCCCCGCGCTTGAGGCGCAGCGCGTGTGCGGGCAGGTCGAGGTCGTCGTGGATGACCAGCAGCCGGGTGGCGGGATCGACGTCGTAGAAGCGCGCGAGCGCCTTGACCGGCCCCCCGGACTCGTTCATGTAACCGGTGGTCCGCGCCAGGATTACGCGCGGCCCCGGAGCGCCGCCGGGCAGGAAGCCCAGACGCACCTCGGCAACCTGCGTGCGAGTCTTGTGGCTGGATAGGCGGGACCCGGCACGCCCAGCCAGAACGTCAAGCACCATGTGGCCGACGTTGTGGCGGTTACGGGCGTACCGGGCCCCGGTGTTCCCCAGCCCGATCACGAGCCAAGGGGCGTTCATGGATACTCCGCGTGCGACGGTGTCACTCGGCGCCGTCGGAGGCCTCACCAGCGGCCTCATCGGTGGCGGGCTCGGCGGATGCGGCAGTGGCCTCGGCGGCAACATTGACGACGTCGGCGTCGGCGTCAGTGATCGCTTCAACGCCCTCGGGCAGGGCCAGGTCGGCCACGTGCACAGCGGTGCCGGCCTCAATGCCCGTGATGTCGACGTCGATGGTCTCCGGGATGGCGATGGCCGGAGCGGACACGAGCACGTGGGCGAGCTCGATCATGTGGATGGTGCCGGGGGCGGACTCACCGGTGACGACGACGGGCACCTCCACCTCAACCTTCTCGTTGCGGTTGACCAGGAGGAAGTCGACGTGCTGCACGCCCGGACGAATGGGGTGGCGCTGCACGTCCTTGGCGATGGCCAGCAGGGTCTCCCCTTCGACGTTCAGCTCAACCAGAGCGTTCTCGTTGCCGCGCAGGGCCAGGCGGGTGGCGTGCTCCTCCAGCAGCAGGTGGCGGGGGTCGGTGCCGTGGCCGTAGACGACGGCGGGGACCTGGCCGGCGCGGCGGGCCCGGCGGGAGGAGCCCTTGCCGAACTCGGTGCGGTCGGTGGCGTCAAGCGAGATGGCGTTGGCGGACATGCATTCTCCTCGGTATCGGCGGGGAGCGCGCCCCGCAGTTCGGTGGTCCGGCGGGCACGACGACGTGCAGCACCTTCCGGCACCACCACGTCGATCACGGATGCGTTGGCCGCATCCCTCGCCGGGGCAATGCCGCCACTCTACGCGATGACAGCACCGTCCGACGACGTCGCCGACGGTGACCCGCCCCACTGCCGATCGCCAACCGCCCATGCCCGTCAGATCTACCGAACTCGGCACGTAACGTCTACCGACCTCGGTGAATGGACGGGGCTTGGCGGCGTCAGGGGTGGAGCGCGGCCAGGGCCGAACGCACCTGAGCCACAGGCAGCTGGCCCGGTGCGGACGCCGCCGACCCGGCGGTTGCGAAGGTCAGCGCCGATCCGAATACTCCGCCGGCCAACCGCGTCACAGCGCCACTGGCCCCCATAGCAATGACCACCACCGGGATCTCCAGCTCCTCCCGAGCACGCGCCGCCACGCCCAGCGCTCGCTCCACATCGGACCTCCCCCGCGGAGTGACAGCGATCTTGGCGACGGCGGCACCCGCACTCTGCATGGCGTGCAGACGCCGTAGCAGCTCTGCCTCGTCAGGGGTGGCAGTGAAATCGTGGCTGGAGGCGACCACGTCCAGTCCGGCGCCACGCGCCAGCTGCACGATCCGCGGCAGGTCGCCGCGGGCCAATTCGACGTCCACCGCCGCGACCACGGCCGCGGCGCAAGCGCCGGATGCATCATCGGCTCCAACGGCGTCCCGACAGTTGGCCGCGGCAGGGCGCTCCCGCCCCAGCCGCTCGATGACGCGGGCGAGCGCGTCCCGGTAAACGGCGTCGTTGGCGTCCAGCCCGCCGCCCTCGGAGGCGGTGCGCACGGTCAGCAGAACCGGCATGTCTAAGCCGCGCAGCGCCTGCGCGACTGCTGCGGCGCCGCGCAGCCACAGGGCCGCCAATGCCTCTGGCAGCTCCGGCTCATTCCCCGCCGTATCGGACACAGGCGCCGCCAGCAGGTCGGCGCGCAACTCGACCAGGTCCGCTCCCGCCTGGTGGGCCGCCCGGGCCTGCGCGGCGCAGGCCTCTGGGTCGCTCCCCGTGGTGGCGACGGCTACCGCGGGGCGGGCACCACCCAGAACCGCGCCCCGCCAGGTGACCGGTCGGGCGCAGGCCGCCGACCCCGGCACCGCTACACCGCGCGCCTCCAGGCGGGAGCTCAGATTCTGCGCATACCGGCGCAGATCCACCGGACCTCCCGCCGCCGCGGCTTCGCTCCCGCGCCCGCCGCCCATGTTCATGCCGCATCACCGGCGGGTGCGAGCGAGACGGCGATGCCGTCCAGGATGTCCGACAGGCTGGTGACGGTCATGGTCAGCGGATGCCCGGCGGCCGTGGTGTCAGCCACCACCCGCGCGACCACCTCGCTCCATACCAGCGCCCCGGCGGCGATGACGTCACGGCGCCCCGGCAGCAGGTACCCCCAGGACTCCCGCTGCGCAGCGGTGGAGTGGACGATTGCGTCACATGCGGCCAGTACCCGCTCAACACTCAACTCGGCGCCGTCAATGGCCTCGCGGTCGAAGGACTCCAGGCCAAGGGCGTGCGCGGTGACGGTGGTGATGGTGCCGGCGAGGCCCACCAGCCGGGCTGCGGCGCCCAGGTCGACGGCGTCGGCGGCCCGGTCCAGCAGCGCCCGTACCTCCGCACGGGCCGCCGCCTCCGCGGCGGGAGTGACGCCGTCGGCCAGGTGCCGCTCGGTTATGCGAACCGACCCGGTGTTCATCGAATAGGCGGACTGTGGGGCGGCAACCCCCAGCACCAGCTCGGTGGACCCGCCGCCCAGGTCGACGACGAGCCTGGGGCTGCTCAGGGCGCCGCCCCCAGCCGCTTCCCCGTCCTCGTCCCCGGCCACCGCTCCTCCCCCCGTTCCCAGCAGGGAGCCGGCAAAGGACAGGCGGGCCTCCTCCTGACCGGTGACGACCTCGGGGAGGATGCCGAGGGCGTCATGCACGCCTGCCACGAACTCGTCCCGGTTCTCGGCGTCGCGGGTGGCGGAGGTGGCGACGAAACGGGCGTGGGCGGCGTCCAGGGGTACCTGCAGCGCGGTGCAGGTGTCGGCGTACTCGCGCACCACCGCGAGTGTGCGCTCCAGGGCCTCGGCATCGAAGCGCCCGGTGCGGTCCACCCCCTGCCCCAGCCGGACGATGGAGCTGGACCGGTGCAGGGGCCGGAGCCGGACGGCGCCGTCGGGCCCGTCCCGAACGATGTCAGCTACGAGCAGGCGAATGGTGTTGGTGCCACAGTCAACGGCGGCTACGCGGGTCATGGTTGGTTCCCCTCTGGATGGCGGCTACACCGGCGACTCTATGGTGACTGCCGAAGGCGTTCAGCACGAGCACTGGGCGGGATCCCACAGGCCGCGCTCGCGCAGCACATCCAGGGTGAGGTCGCCGATCGGGTTGATGCCGCGGCCAACGGCAAGCGCATGCCCGACCAGCGCGTGCAAGCACTTGACCCGCGTGGGCATGCCTCCGGCCGAAATACCGTCGATCTCCGCAGGACTGCCCAGTTCGGCCCGGCGGGCCAGGTAGTCGGCATGAGCTGCGGCATAGGCGGCGGCCAGCTCCGGATCAGCAGCCAGGCGCCGGTTGTAGTCCTCCATCAGGTGCTCCGCCTCAAGGGTGGAACAGCCTCGTACCGCCGTCGGATGCGTGAGGTAGTAGGTGGTTGGGAAGGGCGAGCCGTCCGGCAGGCGCGGAGCCGTGCGCACTACCGTGGGGCGTCCACACGCACAGCGAGCCGCGATCTCGACGACGCCGCGCGGTATGCGTCCCAGCTGCACGCGCAGGGTCTCCAGGTCGGCTTCACTGACACTCACTGCTGGTCTCCTGGTTCTGCGGACGGGGTGGCATTGTCAGAGGACGTGGCAGTCGCATCCGGGGTTGGAGCGGAAGGCGGGGTCGGGGTGGCAGTAGACCATCCCTGCCGGGCCGGGTCCGCGGGCTCCTCCTCCTCAACCTGCCCGGCCACGCGGGCCGATTCTCGCAACTCCTGATACCAGGGCAGACGCGCCTCGGCAGCGCTCTTGGAAGTGGCGGCGTCGGCGTCATCACCAAAGCTATCCGCGCCGACGACTACGTAGGTAGTCTCCCCCGGCATCACGTAGGACAGACGCTCGCGGGCCTGAGCCTTGACATAGTCATCATCCTCCCAACGGGCCATCTCCTCCTCCAGAGCGGTTGAGGTAGCACGCGCCTCATCGATCTGCTCCAACACGGCATCATACTGAGCGCGCTGGGTGAGGTATCCGCGCAATGACGGGAATACGACCACGAAAGCCAACAGCACCACACCGGCCAGGATCAGCAGACGCATCGGCGTGGACAGCCCGTCGGCGCCGCCCAGGCGGGGGCCGGCGTATGCGGCGGCCCGCTGGGAGTCGCTCGTGCGGGCCCGCTCGGAATCGGCCCCGACGGCGTGTCCCGCTTCGCGGGCCGCGGCGGAATCCGCCTGGTCCCGGCTGGTGGCCGAGCGGGCATCGCGAGCCTGTCCGGGGCGGGATGTCCTGCGGGCACCTGGGCGTGCAGGTACGGGTCGGCGCGGCGTCATGCGACCGATACTGCCTCACGGACAGGCCCGTTGCGAGGGTGCGAAGCCGGTGCGTCGGATACGACGCGTCACGAACCGTCCCCCACCGCCGAGGTCGGTAGACGTTACGTGCACAGGTCGGTAGACGTTACGTCCCGAGATGGTGGTGTCTGGTGCGCCGGTTGGACGTTAACAACGCTACTTAACGGCCTGCTGTATACCTCCCAGCCCTTCAGCAGACCGTTAACAGGCGTTGTTAACCCCGAAGTGGCGTAGCAGGCGGCGATGTGGCGTAGCAGACGACCCCGCTGCCGGGCACCGCGACGGAGGCTGCCACCGCCCCGCAACGCTGAATCGCCCCGAACACGGCCACCCGCCTCCACTCGGGCCCAACTCTGCGGCGCTCTCAGACGGTCCAAGTACACAACCGCGGCCCAGCTAACAATGCCTACGGCTGGCACCCCGCCACACGCCAACCCACACCGCAACATTTACGGTGACACCCCCAAAGAAACGCACTCCCGGACACGCGCTAGTAGCTGCACGACGGCGTCGCCAGGAATACGACGAAATGCGCAGTCCCGGGGTACACACACGATCAACGCGTGCATACCCCGGGACGAAACCGGAAACCGTCAGCTTCGGCTCAGACAGGCATTGTGCGCCGTGCCCGCCCCAAGCCTCCGCTACCGCTTCGGCTCAGACAGGCATTGTGCGCCGTGCCCGCCCCGAGCCTCCGCTACCGCTTCGGCTCAGACAGGCATTGTGCGCCGTGCCCGCCCCGAGCCTCCGCTACCGCTTCGGCTCAGGCCTTGAAACGCGGGAAGGCGCTGGCGCCGGCGTAGACAGCGTCCTCGCCGAGGGCCTCCTCGATGCGCAGCAGCTGGTTGTACTTGTTGATGCGCTCGCCACGGGCCGGAGCACCGGTCTTGATCTGGCCGGAGTTGGTGGCAACCGCCAGGTCGGCGATCGTGACGTCCTCGGTCTCGCCGGAGCGGTGCGAGGTCATCGTCTTGTAGCCGGCGCGGTGCGCCATCTCCACGGCCTCCAGCGTCTCGGTCAGAGAACCGATCTGGTTGACCTTGACCAGCAGGGCGTTGGCCGCGCCGAGCTCGATACCCTTGGCCAGACGCTCCGGGTTGGTGACAAAGAAGTCGTCACCAACCAGCTGGACGCGGTCGCCGATCTTCTCCGTCAGCGCCTTCCAGTCGTCCCACTCGTCCTCGGACAGCGGGTCCTCAATGGAGACGATCGGGAAATCGGTGATGAGCTTCTCGTAGTAGTCAACCATGTAGGCGTTGTCGCGGGCCTCGCCCTCGAACTGGTAGGTCTTGGTCTCGGCGTCGAAGAACTCCGTGGAGGCAACGTCCATGGCCAGGGCCACATCCTTGCCGGGCGTGTAGCCGGCCTTCTCGATCGCCTCAACGATCAGCTCCAGGGCCTCACGGTTGGAGTCGAGGTTAGGAGCGAAACCGCCCTCGTCACCCAGACCGGTGGACAGCCCGCGTCCCTTCACAACGGCCTTGAGCGAGTGGTAGACCTCAGCGCCCATGCGCAGCGCCTCACGGAAGGTGGGGGCACCGATCGGGGCGATCATGAACTCCTGGATGTCCACGTTGGAGTCCGCGTGAGAACCACCGTTCATGATGTTCATCATGGGGACAGGCAGGGTGTGGGCGTTGGGGCCACCGATGTACTGGTACAGGTCCAGGCCGGCGGAGTCGGCGGAGGCGGCCGCAGCAGCGAGGGACACGCCGAGGATGGCGTTTGCGCCGAGCTTGCCCTTGTTGGGAGTTCCGTCCAGCTCGATCATGAGGCGGTCGAGACCGCGCTGGTCGGCGGCGTCGTAGCCGATGATCTCCGGGGCGATGGTGTCGTTGACGTTGGCGACCGCCTTCTCGACGCCCTTGCCGAGGTAACGGCCCTTGTCGCCGTCGCGGAGCTCGACGGCCTCGAATGCGCCAGTGGAGGCGCCGGAGGGGACGGCGGCGCGGGCGGAAGAGCCGTCCTCCAGGAGGATCTCGACCTCGAGGGTCGGGTTGCCGCGGGAGTCTAGGATCTCGCGCGCGTGAACGTTCTCGATGAGGGCCACTTGATGCTCCTTGCTGAAGTTGTGTTGCCTGGGGACAGGCACATGCGAGGCCAGCCTAGCGGCCCGCGCCGTTCACCACGAGTGCATTGCCCCGGTCAATTCGAAACTTGTTCACGCCGGGCGAGACAGGGCCGGGTGACCACGGTGTCCCCCAGTCCTCCTCGACGTCGCCCCACCATCCCGGACAGCCGGGGCCTCACCCTGCCTCGGCATCAGCCTCAGCCCAGCTGCAGCTGGGTGTCATCCTGCAGCAGCCAGCCTCCATCACCCTGATAGCGCGGCGCGGCCTCGACGCTGATGCCGTTCCACAGCTCCTGATACCGGGCGCCGACAGCCTCCTGGTCCTCCAGCGTGTTGATCAGCAAAGCGAGTTTCTGGTAGCGGAAGGCCCCGACTGCGGCCGGCGAGTAGTCGACGTCGGCCGCTACCTGCTGCAGCTCCTCCAGCGCCTCAGCATCCGTCACCGCGACCCCGAACTCGGCTCCGAGCTGCTCGATCACCGGCAGATCGATAAGCGCGTTAGCCACATAGACCGCGCTGTACCCCTGATCGCCTGCAACGGCGGAGTACTCACCGAGTTCCTCGGCGGCGTCCTGCACCTCCTGCTCGGAGATCGCGACCGTGCGCGAGACGCCGTCGGCGTCGGTGTAGTTAACGATCGCTACCTGCCCCGGGTGGGCGGAACAGCCGGCGAGGGCGCCGACGCCGAGCAGCAGAGCGGCGCCGGCTCCGAGTAGGCGGGTGGGCAGGGCGGGGCGGGCGGCGTATCGGGTCACGGTCTGCTCCTTGCTAGGTCGACGTCGGTGAGGAGTCCCGGCGCAACGGGCGGGCTCCGAAGCGGTGGTGAGTACCGTCACCGGTCCCGGACGCTGCACACGACAGTTCGTCACCATACGCCCCTATGCCGCCGAGGCGTCGCGGCCGCCCCGCAGCCGGTACTGAACTCGACACGTAACAAGTGCCGGTCTCAGCGCCGACGCCGGTACTTGGTGGCCTCGGTCTCGTACTCGGCCTCCCCGGCGACGACGGCGTGCAGCAGCACCTCCGCCCAGCGCAGCAGCTCCTCCCCCTCGATGGCGCCGCCGCCCATGCGGGCGGTGCCGGGGGCCGGCACCACGATGGTGCGGGTGGCGGGCTTGAGCACCGTGCCGGGGTACAGGCGGGTGACCTTCATGCGTGCCGACTCGGGCAGACTCACCGGCGCGAAGCGGATCGACTTGCCCTGCGCCACGATCTCGCGCACCCCCAGCTCGGCGGCCAGGGCCCGCAGCCGCGCCAGGGCCGCCAGACGGCGCACCGGCTCGGGCACCGGCCCGTAGCGGTCGGTGAGCTCGTCCAGCACGTCGGCCACGTCCGCCTGGCTGCGGGCGGCCGCGAACTTGGTGTAGGCCTCCAGGCGCAGCCGCTCGTGGGGCACGTACTCCTCGGGGATGGTGGCGTCCACGGGCAGGTCCACCCGCAGCTCCAGGTCCTCATCCTCGGCCGCCTCCGCCGCTGCGCTGCCCACGTCCCCCACCTGGAGGGACTTCTTGTAGGCGGCGACCGCCTCGGAGACCATGCGCACGTACAGGTCGAAGCCGACCCCGGCGATGTGCCCGGACTGCTCGCCGCCCAGCAGGTTGCCGGCACCGCGGATCTCCAGGTCCTTCATGGCCACCTGCATGCCGGCCCCCAGGTCGGTGTTGGTGGCGATGGTGCGCAGCCGCTCCAGCGCCGTCTCCGTCAGCGGCTTGTCCGCCGGGTACAGAAAGTAGGCGTAGGCGCGTTCCCGGCCGCGTCCCACGCGGCCGCGCAGCTGGTGCAGCTGGGACAGGCCCATGCGGTCGGCCCGGTCCACGATCAGGGTGTTGGCGTTGGACACGTCCAGGCCGGTCTCCACAATCGTGGTGCACACCAGCACATCGATCTCCTTGTGCCAGAAGTCGTCGATGACCCGCTCCAGCCGGGACTCGTGCATCTGCCCGTGGGCGGTGGCCACGCGCGCCTCCGGCACCAAGTCGGCCAGCCGGGCGGCGACGGACTCGATGTCCTCCACCCGGTTGTGCACGAAGAACACCTGCCCATCGCGCAGCAGCTCCCGGCGGATGGCGGCACTGACCTGCTTGGTCTCGTAGGCGCCCACATAGGTGAGGATGGGGTGGCGGTCCTCCGGCGGGGTGGACAGGGTGGACATCTCCCGCAGGCCGGTCACCGCCATCTCCAGGGTGCGCGGGATAGGGGTGGCGGACATGGACAGCACGTCCACGTCGGTGCGCAGCGCCTTGAGGGTCTCCTTGTGCTCCACGCCGAAGCGCTGCTCCTCATCGATGATCACCAGCCCCAGGTCCTTGAAGCGCACCTGCCCGGTGATCAGGCGGTGAGTGCCGATGACGACGTCGATGGTCCCGTCGGCCAGGCCGGCCAGCACCCGCTCGGATTCGGCGGCGGTCTGGAAGCGGGAGAGTTGAGCGACGTTGATGGGGAAGCCGGCGTAGCGCTCGGTGAAGGTCTCGGCGTGCTGGGACACCAGCAGGGTGGTGGGCACCAGCACCGCCACCTGCTTGCCGTCCTGGACGGCCTTGAAGGCCGCGCGCACGGCGATCTCGGTCTTGCCGTAGCCGACGTCGCCGCAGATGAGCCGGTCCATGGGCTGGGTCTTCTCCATGTCGGCCTTGACGTCGTCAATGGTGGCCAGCTGGTCGGGGGTCTCGGTGTAGGGGAAGGCCTCCTCCAGTTCCGCCTGCCAGGGAGTGTCGGGGCTGAAGGCGTGCCCGGTGGTGGCCGAGCGGGCGGCGTACAGGCGTACCAGCTCCCCGGCGATCTCGCGCACCGCCTTGCGAGCCCGCTGCTTGGTCTTGGCCCAGTCGGCGCCACCCATGCGGTTCAGGGCGGGGTTGTCGGAGCCGACGTACTTGGTGACCTGGTCCAGGGCGTCGGTGGGCACCAGCAGCCGGTCGCCGGGCTGGCCGCGCTTGGACGGGGCGTACTCGATGACCACGTACTCGCGGGTGGCCCGCTCCTTGCCCGCACCGCGTCCGGAGCCGACGTCGCGGCGCAGCAGCTCCACGAACCGACCGACGCCGTGCTGGGCGTGCACCACCAGGTCACCGGGGTGCAGGGAGAGGGGGTCCACGCTCTTGCGGGTGCGGCGGGCGGGCAGGGTCTTGGCGGAGCGGGCGGCGGCGGGGGCACGCCCGGTCAGGTCGGACTCGGCCACCAGGGCCAGGCGCAGGCCCTCGGCGACGAAGCCGTGCCCGGCAGAGGCCTGGGTGACGCGCACGACGCCGTCGGGGGCCTGGTAGGACAGGTCGGCGGCGTCATCCAGGCCGGTGACGATGCGCGCGGGCACGCCGCCGTCGGCCAGCAGCTGGGCCATGCGGCGGCCGGGGCCCGGTCCCTCGGTGGCGACGACGACGCTCCAGCCGCCCCGGGTCAACTCGCCGATGTCCTTCACGGCGGCATCCAGGCGCCCCCGGTAGCTCTCGGGGTCGCGAAGCGGCAGCTCCAGGGTGTCCGGGGATGCCTTCAGGGACGTGAAGGACCACCAGCCGCGGTTCGTGGACAGGGCCAGGGCACGGGCCTCGGCGAGGTGGGCGAAGGCGGCGGCGGAAAGGTCGATGGGGGCGGTGCCGCCGGAGGCGGCCGAGGTCCAGGCGGCGGCGAGGAACTCCTCGGTGGTGGCCGCCAGGTCCTCGGCGCGCTTGCGCACCTTCTCCGGTTCGGCCAAGACCACGAGCCGCTCCCCCACTAGGTCCAGCAGCGGCACCATGCGCTCGGTCAGGACGGGGGCCAGGGACTCCATGCCCTCCACCGGAATGCCGGCAGCCAGTTTCTCCAGCATGTCGGCGGCGGCGGGGATGACCTCCGCCAGGGCGCGGGCGCGCTCGCGCACCTGCTGAGTGAGCAGCACCTCCCGGCAGGCGGTGGCGGTGACGGCGCCGAGGTCGGCGATGGTGCGCTGGTCGGTGACGGCGAAGGAGGACACGGACTCGATCTCGTCACCGAAGAAGTCCACGCGCACCGGTCGCGGCTGCGTGGGTGGGAAGACGTCGAGGATGCCGCCGCGCACCGCGAACTCGCCGCGAGCGGTGACCATGTCCACCCGGGTGTAGGCGGCCTCGGCCAGGCGGGTGGCGAGCTGCTCCAGGTCGACGCGCATCCCCGGAGCGAGGTGGATCGGCTCCAGCTCCCCCAGGCCGCCGACCACCGGGGCCAGCAGGGCGCGCACGGGTACCACGAGCACGCGGATGGGTCCGCGCCACGGGTCCGGCATCGCGTCGGGGCCGACCGGGTCGCCGTCCTCGGGGTGGGCCAGGCGCCGCAGCACGGCCAGCCGGGTGGCGACGGTGTCGGCGCGCGGGGAGAGCCGCTCATGGGGCAGGGTCTCCCAGGCGGGGAAGACGGCCACGTCGGGGTCGGGCAGGTAGCAGCGCAGGGCGGCGGCCAGCTCCTCTGCCTCCCGGCCGGTGGCAGTGACCACCAGCAGGGGCGTGCCGTCAGCGGGTACTTCGGTTCCCGGGCTCGCTATGCGCCCCGAGGCGTCCGGGCCGCTCCCGGTCGCGCGGGCGATGCCGGCCTCCCCCAGGGCCATGGCAGCCAGGACGGCGGGGCGGGCGCCGGGGGCGACGACGACGCTGCGGTCGGTGCGCGAGCGGCCGGCGGCCCTCGTCACCAGGGCGTCGATGGCGGGGTCGGTCAGCAGCGGGGGCAGGAGGGCAGTCAGACGCACGGTGGGGAGTGTACGAGGCCCGTGCCCCTCCCGCGCTCGCTGCGAGTGGACCGCAGGCCCGTGTCAGCCCCGCCGCGGCCCGGTCCCGGCACCGCCCCGGTCGCGCCCGCCCTGCTTCAGGGACCTGTTCCAGGGCCAGTCGACGGCGAACTTGCGCCGGAGCCGACTGACGGAGCCGCGCAGTTGGCGCCATGAGTCCCGGGGACGTGCCAGCGCCCGCCGCCAGGCTCCGAAGCCGCGCATGCGCGGGGTGTGCAGCCCCATGAGCCGGGCGGCCGTTCGGCGGGGCACCAGGTAGTCCCGGCGCTCGTGCTGGTAGGGCTGGACTTGACGCAAGTCGTCCAGACGCAGCGGAGTCACCGTGATCACGCCCGCCTTCTCCGCCTCCCGGATTATCTCCAGGCCCCGCGGGGTGCGGGCCAGCAGGGCGCTGACGCCCTCTCCGTCCGTGAAGTCCGGGTATCCGTCGGGGGTGGCCCGCCAGAAGTCCGACGCGGTGACATCGGAGTACTCCCCGACGCCGTCGGGGCACAGCCGGCAGCGCCACTGCACGGTTGGCCCCAGGGCCTTGCCCCAGGACTCGGAGTAGGAGGTGCTCACCGTGGTGCCGTCCGCGGCCACGGCGGTGAACTCCCCGGGCCAGCCGTGCCCGCGATAGCGCATGTCGCACAGGGGCCTACTGCGGTCGGCATCCGTCTCCGCGAAGAGCTCGTCCAAGAGCCGGTCTGTTGCCCGCTGGTCGGGGGTGCCCGCGCAGAAGAAGCTGAGAATGACGGGACGTTGCCCACGCTCCTGACCCAGACGACGCACGGCCTGAGCCTCACAAGGCTTGCCTATGAATACCGTGCCAGTGCTAGCCGCCCCGGGAGCGGCAGCGTTGGCGGCAGGCGCATACCGGCTGCCAGCTAGGGACCGAACCTCCTGCGCCGCACCGACCGTGAGCGATCGCGTGCGGGAAGGATCGTCCTCATCCTTGGCAGCACCGACTACGCGGCAAGCACGTCCCGAGTCGAGTAGCCAACTGGCGATGGCGGTGAGTACACCGCCGGAACTGCCCTCATGACGGATGATCGCGTTGGTCGCATGGGCCTCCCAGGCGCCTAGCACCGGCCCGAAGTCCGGGTCCCAGTAGATACCCGCGCCGCGCTGCGCCTGTATCCGGATGCCTGGGCAGGAGGCACGGAATTCTGCCAACTCGCCGGCTCCCGTGCGGGATACCGCTTCGGGATCTACCACCGGACGCATGAAGCCGTTATGCAGCTGCATGGTGACGCCCTCGAACTGGGCGCACAGGCCGCACCCCGAGCAGTTGAGCGAGTCGACCACGCGGTTAATCTCCGTAGCAATGCTCACGGAACGCAAGGTGCTTCTGGTCATCTTCTCTTCCGAGTCTCTCATCCGAATCGGGGTGCGCAGGAGTGTCAGCGCCTGAGCATCATCCGCCCCATTGTGGCTAGGTCGCGCATGTCGGACCGTACAACCGGCAGCACCAGCCACAGCAGCGCCATGGCCAGGCACATGCCGGCCACCGCAACCAGGCAGGCCAGGACGGCGGAGGCTACGGGGACCACTGCGCACAGCCCCCACGCGGCGGCCGTGGCCGCGGCGGACACGGCAAGAATCCGCATCCCGTTCCACACCAGCGGCGCGGTGTCGAGCCCGGAGGCGCGTCCGGACCACAGCAGGGAGACGGGCCAGAGGATCAGCGGGCTGGCCACGTAGGCGTATGCGACACCAAGCGCACCGAACTGCGCCCCCGCGATGATCGCGGCCAGCCGGATCATTGCGGAGAACAGCGTGTAGCGCAGATATGCGCGCCCCAGCGCCCGCGAGGTGTAGATCCAGCCCCCAACCATTGACAGCGTGGTCAGGCCCTCGCCCACCGCAACCAGTCTCATGTACGGGACTACGCTCAGCCAGTGGTCCCCGAGCACCACCGAGACCACCGCCGGGGCTGCGGCCACCACGATCCCCATGGTGAGGAAGACCGGGTAGCCCAGCGCAAGCTGTCCGCGCCGCAGGTAGGCCAGGGTGCGCTCGTCGTCGTCCTGAAGCTTGGCTACAACGGACAGCCCAAGCGTGGTGACTTGGGGGCGGAACTGATTCAGCGGGGTGCGCAGCGTCTGCACTGCGCGGTTGTACAGCCCCAGGGTGCCGGCGCCGAATAGGCGCCCCATGAGGATGGAGTCCAGGTTGGAGGCGAGGTAGGAGACCATCTGGGTGCCTGCCATCTGCACACCAAAACCGAGCAGTGCGCGCATGGGCTCGCGCCGGTCGTACCAGCGCGGCAGCCAGCCCGCGATTATGGGCAGGCAGATGAACGGGACCAGCGCGGTGACAATGCGCTGGACCACCAGTGCCCAGTAGCTCCATCCCCAGGTTGCGGTCAGCGCCCCGAGGGCCAGGGCTGCGGCCGCGGCGGTCAGGTCAACTGTCAGTGCCCGCCCCACCAGGAGCTTGCGATTCAGGTCGGCACGGTACTGGTTGACCATCCCGGCCATGAGGAATGTGGGGGCGATGGCGGCGCAGACCCCGGCCACTGCGGGCTCGTGGTAGAAGCCCGCCAGTAGCGGTGCAATCGCCACCCCGAGCCCGGTGAGGACGAGCCCGGCGGCCGTGTTGATCCACCACAGGTTGGAGCGCTGGCCGTGGCTGAGCGTGCGCCCCTGGATGGCTGCGGTGGACAGGCCGAAGTCCTGGAAGATAGCGGCCACACCAACCACGGCCGTGACCATGCCGACCACGCCGTAGGCGCGGTCGTCGAGCAGGCGCGCCAGCACCACGACGTTGCCGAGCTGGAGCAGAATGCGCAGGCCCTGCGTCCACACCGTCTGTCCGGCCGCCTTGGCGGCTCGCTTACCCAGACCGGCACGGTCCCCGCCCGGCGAGTGCGGGCCGATCCCGGGCGGCGAGGCGGGTAGGGGCTCCCGAGGCGGCACGGACCGCGGGGGCTCGGGGGGCTGGAGGGCCCCGGTACGTTCAGTACGTTCCGAGTCCGCGCCGGTCACAGCAGCTCTCCCAGGGCCCGCGTGAAGCGGCTGAGGTCCCGGTCGGCGCGGTGTCTGACCTCGTGCACGTCCTCGGACAGCCGCGGCGAGGCAACCGCGGCCAGGGCGCGGTCGACGACGTCGTCGGCCTGCAGCTCCACCACGTGGTCCCAGCCGATTCCGGCTAGCAGTGGCGCGAATTTGCGGGAGTACGCCAGGGGGACGGCAGGGGTTCCCATGGACAGGGCGTTCAGGCAGGCATGCATGCGCGAGCCCAGTACCACCCGGGCCGAGCCCACGGCGGCGCGCACCTGGTCCAGGGCATCGGGCCCCTGCGGCACGATGGCCTCCACGTCCCCGAGCTCCCGCCGCAGTTCGGCAAGCGGGTAGCGGTCATTGTCGCCGGCGGAATCGTCGGGGCCGACGACGTGTGCCAGCAGCGTGACGGTACGCCCCTCGGCCTGGAGCCTGCGCGCGAGCGCAAGTATGTCGCGGCGGTAGCGCGTGGCGTCCACGTGCGGGTTGTCATTCCACAGGAGCCCGGAGACGTTGAGCACTACATCCCTGGTGGTCGCCACCGGCGGGTGGTCGATTGCGAAGACCACATCCGTGGACTCCACATCTACCGGGCGCCCCAGCTGCGCCGCGCAGGCGGCTGAGCGCCTGTCCCGGCTGGCTACCAGCCGCGCCTGCTGCAGCGCGCGGCGTGCCAGCACCCTGCCCCGGCGCGTGTTGAAGGGGCCGATGGTCTGCGGGGTGAGCGCCAACGGCACCCCCAGGTGGTGCAGGACCTCGGGCACCCGGGACATATTGCGCAGTCGCTCCAGCCCGTAGATGTCGGCGAAGGAGTCGCCGGAGCGGGTATCAAGCACCAGGTCGAAGGAGGCGAGCCAGTCGAACATGCCCCGCGCACCGGTCACCCGCTCCTTGAGCAGCCCCCGTCGGCTCATGAACAGGGAGGTGGGGGCGTCGCCGTGGCCGGTGCCCTGGATCTGTACCTCCGCGCCTGGAAACACCTGTGCGGCGAGCGCCCTGGTCCCAACGGCCAGCGCCCTGACGCCAAGGTTGGGCTGATCGAGCGAGGCCCAGAGGATCAGAATGCGCATGGGTTCCTTAGTCAGTTTCAATACCGCTTGAATACGGCGGTACCCGGATGAAGGAGTCCAGGCATCCGCAGGGCCGGGCGCCTGTCTCGCAGCGTGCTTAACGATGCTATCTCTTCAGTCACGGCGGTAGGGCATCCAACGCCGCCCCAGTGCGCCCGCGCACATCCCGCGGCCGCGCTCATAAACCCGAACGGCGCGCGATTGTGCCGCCTCATCCCGCTTAGCGCCCGCCGCGAGCATCTTCGCCATGCCCCCGGCTACCCGCACACCGCCCCTGGCCAATTGCCGCATTCGAGCCGTAAGCCGCGGTCCGCCCGGGGCCGCGAGGCGAATATCCACCGCGGCCCACGAGTTTCCCGACCAGAACGCGCGTCTGCGCACCCACTCGCGCGTAAGCCGCTCGGCCGGCAGCTGATCGGCGACGACGGCCTCGTCGCACCAGACGATCCTGCCGCCCGCCTGCACGAGCTGGCGCGTAAGCAAGGTGTCCTCGCCCCCGGACATGCCGAAGTCCAAGTCGAACCGCAGGCCATTACTGCGTAAAAAGGCCATATCCAGCAGTAGATTGTTGGTTGCCGCCGCGGGCATCGGCGTGCCGGAGGCCCGGCGCCCGTGATTGAACCAGCCGCCCGCCAGGATCCACGAGTCCGGCTGCCGCGAGAAATCCGGAACCACGGGCCCGGCCACTGCCTCCGCCCCCGCTCGCTCCCACTGGGATACCAGGGCCGGCAGCCATCCGGAGCGAGGCCGCTCGTCGTCGTCGATGAAGACGATCGCGTCTTCATCGCATTCCGCCAGCGCCCGGTTGCGGGCTGCGGCTATCCCGGGCGCCGGTTCATGCACGTAGCTGACACGGTGCAGGGCACCCGCGGCGCCGGCCGCCACCACCGGGCGGGCGCTGGCGTCGGGATCGTTGTCCACCACGATCAGCCTGAGCGCCCTGCCGTCGTCAAGCTCCGAAAGCGCAGCGTCCAGTGCTGGTACCACACTGGCTGCGTGTTCGGGCCGCTTATAGGTCAAGACGGCGATCGCCACCGACTTGGGCCGGGCCGCAGCCCCCTGCCCTGGCACGCCCATATCAGACCCCCTTGAAGAACGAGTAGGCACCCGGTTTGGTCAGCGGCCGCTGCACGTGACCGCCTTTCCTGGCCCTCCCGGAGCCGGGCGCTGGCGCAACCTGCGGGTATCCCCGGGAGCCCCGTCGGGAGCGCCTGCCGACGCCGTCGCGCGCCCGCAGCGCCACGCCGACTCCTACGACGAACCACACCACCGTACCTAATTGGGTAATGAACGCCACCGTGAAATACGCGGGCAAGAATGCGACCACAGCAATATCGGCAGGAGTGCCGCGACGCATAACTACCCTGACCAGAACCACCGCCAGCCCCAGCATCAGTAAGCCCACCGGCATCCATCCGAAGCGCAGCGCCATCAGCAGTGCCTGATTGTCAATCGACTTGAAGCCGGCCCACATGACCTCGCCCTGGATCCGGGCGCCCACCGGCGACTGCCCCAGCGGGACGAGCTCACGAACCAGCACGAGCAGCGCACTCCGGTAGTCCGCAGACCGCTCCTGCTCGTTTCCTGCACTCGCAAAGACCGCCAGGATCCGCGGAAGCAGCAGGAGCATCGCTACTACGGCGCCTGCCAGGGTGAGTAGCCGGGCGCGCAGGGGGATGTCGGTGCGCAACAGGGTCAACGACAGCACGAAGGCAGTCACGCAGCAGACTATTCCCGTACGCGACAGGGTTGGCAGGCTTGCTCCCAGCAGCACAGTCATGCCCGCCAGACGCCATCCGGGCTTCCAGCTGGCCCGCGCCACGAATGGAATACCCGCCGCGAGCGACGACCCGAGCGCAATCGAGTGCCCGAACGCCCCTTCGACGCGCACCATTTGACCGCGGATCTGGTCAATGGCCCACTGGTCGTAGAGCCCATTGGAGAAATGCACGGCCTGGAACGGATTCCAGTGCAAAGCCGCCTCCGCAAGAGCCAGCACCGCGACTACCACCCAGACCAAGCCAAATATCCCGCACAGACTGCGCTCCCCGAGCCTCTCGGAGAGGAGCCGACCAACCATGTATGCGGGCAGCGCGCCGAATACGACGTCACCAAGAACATAGCCCACGGAGCCGCCCACAACCACCGACAGGACCTGGAGCGCGAGCGCCCCCAGGACCACCATGTCCCCCGGCGTCATCCTGAAGGAGAACGCGGGCAGCAGCGCTAGTGCCACGCACATCGCGACGACACTGGCCGGCGGCACATAGGGCTGCACCGGCAGGTATACCCATACCGGCACGAATGCGGTGGCCGCTAGGAACACCAGTGCCCCGACCTGCGGCCTCCGGCCTACCCAGCGCATGAGTAGCGCCACCACGACTGCGGCGAGGACGAGCAGCCCCAGTAGAAGCAGATTTCGCGGCACCGCTACTCCTTGTCCGGGTACGTGGTGGGGCGGACGGCCCTGCTCCGCGGGTTCATGCCACGCTCCCCGCGGAGCCAGGGCGACCTACCCTACCGCTCCCCTGAACACCACAACGGGCTCGCCCGTCGAGACCGTGACTTTTACGTCTACGCGGTCGCGCGCATCGGTCGGAACCGCGAAGACGTAGGTGCCGGTGACCGTTTGTCCCGCGCCCACCTTCGCCGGCAGGTCGTGCGCCTGCTCGGCGGATGTGAAGGACACCGCCGGCGTCTGGTCGTCTCCGTAGGTCAGCTCAACGGAGGCAACCGACAAGTCCACTTCCTCCTCGCCCGCAGTGACGGAGACCTCAACCTCGAGTGCCGGCCCGGAAACCTCCCCGACGCCGCCAGCGACCGCGTCCACCGCCTGCATGGAGGACAGGGATACCTGGGTCCCGGCTGACTCGGCGGTGCCGTCCAGCTCGACCGGATCAGCCTCCGGAAGCACGTATCCGGCGTCCCCCGGCTGCGCAGGGCCGGCGCCGGGCGCGTCGGTCTGAGCCTGACTGGGCTGGCTCGGCGCCGGGCCTGAGGATGCGCCAGGGGACGGCAGCGGGGCGGTGGTGGCGCCGGTCGGCGCCCCGGTTGCGGGGCTCGACGGCGTCGCAGAAGCGCTCTCCGGGGCAGTCCCGCCGATGCTGCAGGCGGACAGCAGCAGCGACAGGGCGAGCGCCGTACCTAGGGCCGTGCGGCTGAGGGAGTTGCCGTGAGCTGTCATGGCTCAGCCCCGCACATCCGCGCGGCGGGCGTTGAACTCACTGAGCTGGAACGTCCCGGTTGTCGAGGTAGCGGAGGCGGAGGTGTACACGCGTATGCCGATCGCACCCGCAGCCTGTAGCTCCTCACTGCTGTCCAGGGCGTTCAGGGACCATCCCTCAGGCTCGACATCGCCGGTCCATACCTTGGCGCTGAGCTGCGTCTCCCCCGTCCCGTTAGCACGCATCCGAATATGGATCGGCTCCCCGGGGCTCCAGTCGCCGACCACGCGCACGCTGTCCAGGGTGCGCTCGCCGGCCCCGGTAACCGCAGTTATGCTCGCCACGTGCACTCCCTTCGCGCTGGAGTGGATCCGCAGGTTGTAGCTGCTCGACCCGCTGGTCCTCGCCGCGAAGGCCGTGTAGACCCCACCGCCCGTCGGCTGCTCGCTGAGCGTGTAGGACGCGGTCAGTTCGGTGGAGTCGGAGGAGACCTCAGCGAGTGCGGCCGTTGCCGTGGAGCCGGCGCGGTTGAGCGCGATCGTGGCGGTCCCGTCGGCCACGGAGAAGCGGCTTGCCGGGTTCACGGTCCAGGTACCTCCGGCTGCCGCGTCTGCCCAACCGTTGGGGGCTGTCCGGTCGAAGTCGTCGGCAGCGATCGTCGGATCTGCCGGACCTATCAGCACCGGTTGCGCGCTGGCAGCAGTCGCTCCGGTGTCGCTGGTGACCGTGAGCCGAATCGTGTAGGTGCCGGTCTCGGCGTAGGTGTGCGCGGCAGTGACGCCCTCGCCGGTGGCGCCATCACCGAAGTCCCAGCTCCAGGACGCGATCGAGCCGCCCGCCACGGTTGAGCCGGACCCGTCGACGGTTACGACGAAGTCTTGCGTATCCGCTGTGAAGGCCGCCGTGGGGACTGTCGCCTCGTTGAGGCCGTAGTGGGCGGAGACCTCTTCCGCAGAGAGCTGGCTGGGGTACACGGCGGCGCCGTCGACTGCCGCCGCGAGCACCCCACTGACCGAGCCTCCGGGCCATCCGGACAGCGAGCCCACTCCCAGGGTCCAGTTCCCAAAGAATGACTGGGCACTGGTCACGCTCGCGTCCGCAGCGACTTCCTCGCCGTCGATGTACAGGCGCTGGCCCTGCGGGCCAAGGCTCGCCACCACGTGGTGCCACTTGTTGTCGTTGTAGCTGCGGGGGGACGTGATTACCTTTACGGCGCCGGGGTATACGCCGAAGCGGATGCGGCCGCTCGTATCCATGTACACAATCCGGTCGCGCATGCTTCCAGACGTGTATCCGAAGATTCCGCCGCCCCAGCGGGAGCTCGTGCGCACCCAGGTCTCCACCGTGAAGGTCTGTATGTCACGGTCCGTCACGCTGGAGGTGGCCACGCCCGAGTAGTAGCCGGACAGGGAGACTGCTGCAGATCCGGTCCTGGCGCCCGTAGCGCCCAGGGCGACGCCGCTGGAGATCGTAAGGTCCGCGTTCCCCGCGATGTCCGCAAGCGTGTTCCCCTCAGTCTCATCGAAGGTCCACAGGTGAATCGCCCCGAGGTCCAGGCTGCGCTGATCGTAGGCCGAGACTTCTTGCGCGCCTCCTACCGTAACGGTAACCGGATCGGAGCTCAGGCTGTTGCCCGCCGGATCGGTGACAACCAGCCGGTAGCTGTGCTCTCCGGCGGGTGCGCCGCTATCGAGGAGGCTGCGCCCCGAGATGTTCCAGTGCCGGTCGGATACCGTCGTGGACGCGACCGGGGAGGATTCTGCGTCACGATATACGGAGTAGGTCAGCGTGGAGTCGTCGCGGTCCCAGGTGGGGGTGAAGGTGAATGACACCCCGGTGGCTGTGGCCCGCGCCTGGAAGGCCAGGTCCGCGCCGCTTCCCTCGGGCGGGTTGCCATTCGCGGCATCGCGTCTGGCGTAGCGCACTAGGCCCTGCTGCGCGGCCCCATTGGCCCGCACGAATTCTCCCCCCATCAGCAGGTACTGGCCGTCCTCGCTGATCGTGACGTCGTAGGCGGCCTGTCCCATGCCGGTGAAGGTTCCGGCGGTGAGGTCCGGGTACCAGTCGATGATGTCCGGGCTGGTGTAGCCGGTCCAGTTGTAATAACCGCCGGTACCCTGGTAGCGCACCTGGACCTCGCCGCTGTTGGTGAAGGCCATGGCGCGGTAGTACTTCGTGAGAGTCGTCCCGTTCTGCTGCCAGGTGACGTCCGGGAAGCCGTAGATGGTCTCGCAGGAGTGCGCGTGGTTGGTGACGTAGACCTGATCGCCGTCGGGGACGATTCCGTAGGAGTCCCCGTGGCAGGGTTCCACCCAGCTCAGGTTGCCTTCCCAGTCCGCCTTGAATGCGCCTTCGAGCCTACCCTCGGTCTGCCGCTGAGACCAGCCCACGCCGTAGAACCCGGTCTCGTCGACTGCGATGTCATTGAGCGCGGCATTGCGTCCGCCGTTGCGGATGTGGTCGTTGACCGGGGCTGGCAGCAGCGAGCCGTCGGCGGAGCTCAGCAGCGCCAGCCCGTAGCCAGGATTGGAGGAGCCGTTCAGCGTCTGGAACGACCCGGCCGCCACCACCTTGCTGCCGTCCGGCGACACCGCGACGGCATAGACCTGGGAGTTGTCCCCCTCGGCGCTCGGCGCCCAGTCCAGTGTCCCGCCGGTGCCGGCATCGACGGCGGCCAGCTTGGTACGGGCGACGCCGTTCACGGTCTTGAACGCCCCGCCGGCGTAGACGGTCGTCTCCGTGACGGCAATGTCATTAACGGTGGTGGAGAACATGGGCCGGAACGTTGAGATCAGGGTGCCGTGCCCGGCCGTCAGGTCGAACGCGGCGACGCGGCCATGCCATTCACCGTTGACCTTGTCAAATGATCCCGCCACGTAGAGCGTCGTCCTATCGGGGGACAGCGCCAGGGATCGCCCCGCATTGTTGAGCTCGGGAGCAAAATCCTCGATGAGCTCCCCGCTGTTCAGATCATAGGCAAGAATGTTACGGCGCGGCGTCTCATTCCGACCGGCAGCGGCCCCAGCGGGGCGCGCATTGTTGAACTGCCCCACAACATAGACGACATCACCCACGACGAGCTGATCCCAGACCACACCGTCAACCTGAACGGTGGGCAGCGGCTGGGCCGTGAAATTCGACTGGATCCGCCCCGATGCTTGGTCAACCGCAGCTAGGGCCTCATTAGAAACCAGCGCCGGCGTGAGGGCTAGGCACAAGGTGGTCACGACGGCAGCGAGCCCACGGGTGACCCGAGACACGTTCACGATTCCTCCGATTATTAACTGGGAAAGAAATGGCCAGACGGCCACTCGGAGGATATCGGGAGGGAGGGCGCGGTGCGGCGCCGGATCCGGGCCCTGCCGACAACATCACGTTGCAAATAAGCATCATTCAGCACTGTCTAATAACGGTCGGCATGTCGGAGCCCTGCGCCAAGCCCCAGTTCGTGACCGCCGTCCGGGCGCAGCCGACCGCGGCGCGAGCCGCGGCTCGCCGGGCTGCGCGTATTCCTACGACTCGAACAGGCTGGTCACCGAGCCGTCGTCGAAGACGGCCTTGATGGCTCGCGCCAGCAGCGGCGCGATCGGCAGCACCGTCAGGGAGTCGAAGCGCTTGCCGGGCGCAATGGGGAGGGTGTCGGTAACCACTACCTCACGGGCGCCGCAGCCGGACAGGCGCTCAACGGCGGGACCGGAGAGCACTCCGTGCGTGGCGGCTACGATCACGTCCTTGGCGCCGGAGGCGAGCAGCACCTGCACCGCCTTGGCTATGGTCCCGCCGGTGTCGATCATGTCATCCACGAGCACGCACGAGCGCCCCTCCACGTCACCGACCACGCGGTTGGCCACGGACTCGTTGGGGCGGGTGACGTCGCGGGTCTTGTGGACGAATGCCAGCGGCGCCCCGCCCAGGGCGTTCGCCCAGCGCTCGGCGACGCGGATACGACCGGCGTCCGGGGAGACCACGGCGGTGGCGGACAGGTCGACGCGCCTGCGGATGTAGTCCACGAGCACCGGCTGGGCCCACAAGTGGTCCCAGGGCCCGTCGAAGAAGCCCTGCTCCTGGCTGGAGTGCAGGTCCACGCTCATGATGCGGTCTGCGCCGGCGGTCTTGCACAGGTCGGCTACCAGCCGGGCGGAAATGGGCTCGCGCCCCAGGTGCTTCTTGTCCTGCCGGGCGTAGGGGTAGAAGGGGGCGACCACGGTGATGCGCTTGGCGGAGGCGCGCTTGAGCGCATCCACCATGATCAGCTGCTCCATGAGCCAGTCATTGACGCGGTCTCCGTGGGACTGCATGACGAACACGTCGCAGCCGCGCACGGACTCGTTGAAGCGCACGTAGGTCTCACCGTTGGCGAAGTCGTAGGCCGTGGAGGACAGTACCTCGGTGCCGAGCTCCGCGGCCACGTCCTGGGCGAGCTGCGGGTGGGCCCGCCCCGAGACGATGACGAGCCGCTTCTCGCCCTTGGTGATGATGCCGGTCATGACGTGGTTCCTCTCTCGTGGCCGGTACAGTCCGGTTTCTGGGCTCGTGGTTCTTGCGCGAGGCGGCGGGACACTCAGGCGGTCGCCCCGGCGGGCGCCGGCTCTCCGCCTAGCAGGGTGAAGGGGGCCACAACGGCTCCCGCCGGGATGTCGGCGTCGGTCAGCACCGAGTAGGGGCCGACGACGGCGCCCTCGCCCACCCGGGTGGAGCCGCGCAGTATGGCGCCCGGCTCCAGGCGGACGTCCCGGGCCAGCTCGACGGTGACGTCCACCCAGGTTCCGGCCGGGTCGACCACGCTGACGCCCTGTTCCATCCAGTTCGCAAGCACACGCCGATTCAGCTCTGCGCCGAGGGCTGCGAGCTGAGCGCGATCGTTGCAGCCCTCGACCAGCCAGTGGTCGGTGACGGGCAGTGCGGAAGTGGCGCGTCCCTCACGGTAGGCGTGGGCTACCACGTCGGTGAGGTAGACCTCCCCCTGATCGTTGTCCGTACCCAGGGTGGTCAGGGCGTGGCGCAGGTGGGCCGCGTCGAACACGTACACGCCAGCGTTGACCTCGCTAACCGCGAGCTGCGCCGGCGTGGCATCGCGCTGCTCGACGATTCCGGTCACGGCGCCGGCGTCATCACGCAGGATGCGCCCGTACCCGGTGGGGTCATCCAGCACAGTGGTGAGGACGGTTACGGCATCGCCGTGCTCGGCGTGCTGACGCACGAGGGCACGCACAGTGGCGGTGTCCAGGAGCGGCACGTCACCGCTGGTAACCACAACCGGGCCAGCCAGGCCATCCGGCAGAGCTGCCAGCCCACAGGCGACGGCGCGGCCCGTACCCGGGATCTCGTCCTGGTCTGCGGGCAGCGCATCCGGGGCGAACTCTGCAAGCTGGGCCACTACGGCATCACGCTGGTGGCGCACCACGACCACCAGGTGCTGCGGTGCGATCCCGCGAGCGGCGACTACTGCGTGCTCCAGCAAGCTGCGCCCTCCGATGCGGTGCAGCACCTTGGGCAGGTTGGAGCGCATACGGGTGCCCTTGCCGGCAGCCATGACGATAACGGCGGCGGGGGAGGTGGAAGCCACGGGTCCTCTTCTCAGTGGAACTCAAGGTGGGTCCAAGGCCGCTGGCGGCCCGGCGGCCTCATCCTACGTCGCCCCGCACCAGGTCCCAACCCGACTTGCGCGCCCCCTGTGCCACAAGCGCTCGCCTCAAGGCGGCCTCCCGCTCCGCCCCCAGGATTCGAACCCGGGCCTCAAGGCTCCAAAGGCCTGCGTGCTGCCTCTACACCAGGGCGGAAGAGCGCTGCCGACCGGACAAGCGGCCGGGCGCCGGGATAGTTTCTCATACTCTGACGCAGGCTTGGCCCCGCGCCCGCCGGCGCCGCCCGGAGTTCCCATGACCGCCCCGTCCCAGCCCGCCCTTGGCCCCGCGCCCGCCGACGCCGCCCGCACGAGGCGGTCACCCGCAGCCAGTCGCACAGGTACTGCCACCGGCGCCGCCGTGGCCGAGTGCACGCCGCACGCACCGCGTAACAACGCCGATCCATGGCACCAACCGGCGATATCGCTGAGACGAATCGGCTATTGACACTCAGCCGCGACCATCTTGTGCCCCTCGCAGATCAGCCTCCAGCAAACCGACACAGGTTCGGCAACAATCCTGTATACTGCGCCCACAGCCTTCACGGGCACTGAAGTGCACAGGCATTGAGGTAAACGAGATCACGGAGGTGAGATTCCCCGAACCGGCCCCGATCGTGCCGGTCCACGTTGTAGCATCGCCCCGGACAGCGGGCTCGCTCAACGGCCAACTCCTGCTCGGCACGCAACCACGAGCGCGTCAGAGCCGCCATCGCCTCTCGCCGCGCCTGTACACACTATCCATCCAGATGCTTGGGAATCCGCCGGGCGGCAGATCCAATAATCAGACGTTAAGGGGCACCATGTACACGGACGACATCCTTACTCTACTGTGGAAACACGCCCCCCTAATTCTTATTCACACCGTCATCGGGGCCCTTATCGGGCTGGGCCTCGCCGCGCTGGGGTCACCCGTGTACGTCTCCACGGCCAGCGGCCTCGTAGCCGCGGAGGGCAACAGCGGCGCGAGCAGCGTGACGTCCGCAAACACGATCATCACCGCCGTCATGCCCACCCTGGTAAAGATCGGCACCTCCAACTCGGTGCTTACCGAGGTCTCCGAGTCCACCGGCATCGACAAGGCCGAGATTGAGCAGTCGGTCTCCGTGTCAAACACGGAGAATAGCCTGATAATTGAAGTGTCAGCCAAGGCCTCATCCCCCGAGAGGGCACAGCGAATAGCCGCCGCCGAGATCGAGGCGATTCGCAAGATCATAGGCACGCTCTCAGTACGGGTCCAGGAAGAGGCCTCCCTCAATCTCACGGATGTCGACACTGCCTCCCTTCCCGCGTCGCCGTCCGCACCTTCACGAAAGCGAAACACGCTCTACGGCGGTATCCTCGGCGGGGCCACCGGGCTGGCCGTGGCGCTGGCGATCAACTACTCGCGCCGTAAGTCTGAAGAAGCGGACGGCGAGGGGCCAGTTACGGCCGAGGACACCACCATTATCCGGGACGGCATCGGCAGCACCCGGCTGGGCTGAGCACGACTCAGCGAGTGCGCGAGTACGGCGCCGTCGTCGGCCCGCGCAGCGTCGCCCGCAGGATGCCACGGCCACCCGCGGCGCGGTGCTCATGCTGCGCCCGGCGCGCCTGGCGGTCACTGCTCGCGCCCAGGGACGCTAGGGCGCGAGCCGAGCCGACCAGCCACAGCAGTGCGCCCCGGGCGGTGAACTCCAGGCGGCGCCCGGCGCGCCGCGGACCACTGGCCTCCAGCAGCCGCACCCACGCCCAGGTCTCGGCGTTGCGCCGGGCCCGGTTGAGAACCCACTCGCGCCGGGCCCGCTCGGAGGGAATCGACTCGGTCACCACAGCCTCGTCGCACCAAATCAGTGCACCGGCGCGCGCGGCCAGCGCTCGGGTGAAGAAAGTGTCCTCGCCGCCGGTGAAGGCAAAGCGCGGATCGAATTCGAGCCCCAGCCGACGCACCACCGCCAGGTCCAGCAGCAGGTTGCCGGTGGCCGCACTACGAACGGGGGTCCCGCTGGGGCGCCGCACGCTGCGGAATACGGGCGCGGATGCCACCCACGGATCCGGGCGCTGCTCAAAAACCGGCTCCACCGGACCCGCCACCGCGGCCGCCCCCGTCTGCAGGTACGCCGCCACCAGGGAGGCCAGCCACCCCTCGCACGGCCGCTCGTCGTCGTCAATGAAGACCAGCAGATCCCGGCCGGAGGCCTCGCGCAGGGCGCGGTTGCGTGCCGCGGACAGTCCCGGCTCGGGTTCCACCACCACGTGCAGCCGCTCTCCGGCCTGAGCCTGACCGGCAAGACGGTCACGGGCGGTTCCTGCGGCATCGTTGTCCACAATCACCACCCGGGCACTGCCGCCGCCCAGGAGCTTCTCCGCGTCATCCAGCTGTGCCAGCAGCTGCGGCACCAGCTCCTCCACGCCCTCGGGCCGCCTATAGGTACACACCGCCACGTCTAGGCTGATCGGCTGTGCGGGCATGCGAACTCCCAACGAATCACGGGAGTAGTCCACCTGCGCGCAGACCACTCGTGCACGGTCTCGGCATAGTACCATCGCCCTAAGTACATGGTCCGGCTGAGACACCATCTTTGTACCGGCCGTCGCACCCCCAACTGGACTCGCTCAAGAAGACACGGCTGGCATGACAGACCTCTCCTCCACGGCAGTCATAGTCGTCAACTACGGATCGCACGAGCTTTTGGAGACCAACCTCGTCCCCCTCTCCCCCGGCGCTTTCGCCAGGGGTGGGGCGCCCAGGGTAGTGGTCGTGGACAACACGACGACGCCCGCCGAGCGCGCCGCCGTCATCTCCCAGGCGCGTACCCACGGCTGGCTGACAGTACTGCCCGACGCCAACCTGGGCTTCGGCGCCGGGGTGAACCGGGGAATCCGGGCCGCGCTCGACGCCGGCGCCGATACATTCGTCATCCTCAACCCGGACGCGACCATCGCCCCCGATCAGCTCGCCGCGCTTGTGGCGCATGTGCAGGCGGATCCGATGACGCTCGTGGCCCCCCTGATCGTCGACGCCGCCGATGAGCCGGTCTTCTACGGGTATCGCGTGGACCTGACCGACGGCGCCACTCGTTCCCCGCGGGCCGCCCTGGTCGCGGGGCACCGGCACGCAGAGTGGCTGACCGGCGCCTGCCTCGCGGTCTCCCGTCGGCTGTGGGAGGCAGCCGGCGGCTTGGCGGAGGACTACTTCCTGTACTGGGAGGACGTCGACTTCTCCCTGCGCGTGCTGGCCGCCGGCGGGCGCCTGCTCAACGACACCGATATCGTCGCCCGCCATGTGGAGGGCGGCACGCAGCGCCCCAGCCGCGAGCCGACGGCCCCTGACGGCGCGGCCGGCACCGATTCGGGTGGACGCGCAGGTGGGAAGCGCCACTCGGCCGCCTATTACTACTGGAATGTCCGCAACCGGCTGCTGCTGGGCACCCGCTGGGCGCGCCGCGGGGAGCTCGCCCGCTGGGTGCGGCGCACCCCCCAGGAGTCCTGGCGGATCCTCCTGCGCGGCGGCCGCCGCCAGCTACTCACCCACCCCACCACCACTCTGGTGCCCGCCGTGCGCGGGGCGATTGACGGGCTGCGGCTCGTCCACCGGGAACGCTTCACCCAACGAGAGAGGCCTAATGACCGCTGATTCCACCGCCTCCGCGGCGCGGCCCGACCGACTGCGCATCGCCATGCTCGGCACCCGCGGCGTGCCCGCACGCTACGGGGGCTTCGAGACCGCCATCGAGGAGGTCGGGCGGCGCCTGGCCGAGCGGGGCCACCAGGTACTCGTCTACTCCCGCAACCCCGACCCGGACACGTCGCTGCCCCGCATGCACCAGGGCATGCGGGTGGTGGAACTGCCGGCCCTGAGGAAGCGCTCCCTGGAGACGCTCTCCCACACGGCGCTGTCGGTGCGGCACCTGCTGGAGCGCGTGCACCCGGACGTCGCCATCGTCTTCAACGCAGCCAACTCCCCCTTCCTGCCCGTCCTGCGCGCCGCCCGCATCCCCGTGGCCACCCACGTGGACGGCCTGGAGTGGCGGCGCGGCAAGTGGGGGCCCACGGGCAGGCGCTACTACCGGGCGGCCGAGTCCCTGGCCGTGCGCTACTCGGACGCGTTGATCGCCGACGCCCAGGGCATCGCCGACTACTACGCCGATGAGTTCAAGGCGGATACGGACCTGATCGTCTACGGGGCGCCGCAGATCGCCGTCGGCACCGACCGCCTGGCCGAGCTGGGGCTGCAAGCCGGAGGGTTCCACCTAGTAGTGGCCCGCTTCGAGATCGAGAACCACGTGGACGTGATCGTGGACGGCTACGTCCGCTCGCAGGCGCGCCTGCCGCTCGTAGTCGTCGGCTCGGCCCCCTACGCCAATGAGTACACCGCCCGGATCGAGCAGCTGGCCGATACCCGTGTCCGCCTGCTCGGCGGCGTCTGGGACCAGGAGCTGCTGGACCAGCTGTACGCGGGAGCCCTCGTCTACTACCACGGGCACTCCGTGGGAGGCACCAACCCCTCACTGCTGCGGGCCATCGGCGCGGGGGCCGCCGTGGACGCCTTCGACGTGTCCTTCAACCGGGAGGTCCTCGGCGACGCCGGACGCTACTGGGGCACGGCCGCTGACGTCACCGCCCTGGTCGGCTCCGCGGAGGCCGATCCGGATGCGCAGGCACACCGCGGGGAGCTATCCCGCGGCCGGGCCGCCCTGTACGACTGGGAGCAGGTAACCGATCGCTACGAGGCGCTGTGCCGACGCCTGGCCGAGCAGGGGCCGCTACATCGGCGTCCCTCCGGCCGCAGGACGGGGGCGTTCCCCGCATGAGTGCTCCCGCCTCGTCCCGCGCCGGCTCACCCGCCTCTCCCCTGGTGCTGGTTGCCCACCCATCCCCGGACCTGTACGGCTCGGACTGGCAGCTGGTGGAGACCATCACCGGGCTGATCGAGTCCGGCTACCGCGTCAACGTCGCCCTGCCCGCCGACGGCCCGCTCGTCCCGGTGCTCAAGGGTGTAGGAGCGCGCGTCGCCGTCGTCCCCTTCACCGTACTGCGCAAGGCACTGCTGAGTCCCCGCGGCCTGGCGGGCCTGGCGGCGCGGGCGCCCGGCGAACTCGCCCGGCTGCGCGGCCTGGTCAAGGCCTGTGGCGCCGACCTGCTGCTGGCCAATACGGTGACGATCCCGTGGTGGCCGCTGGCGGGACGCGCAGCCGGCATCCCCGTGCTCTGCCACGTGCACGAGGCCGAGGACACCCAGCACCTGCTCATCCGTGCGGGACTGAACGCGCCGCTGCTCGCCTCCACCCGGATCGTGGCCAACTCCGAGGCGGCCCGGCGCGCACTGCTGTCCGCGCAGCCGCTGCTGGCCGGACGCACCCGGGTGGTGCACAACGGCGTGGCGGGCCCGCCGCAGCCGCCGACCCCGCTGCGGGTACGCGACCCCCTTGCGCCCCTGCGCATCGCCATGGTGGGCAGGCTGTCCCCGCGTAAGGGCGTGGACGTGCTCCTGGAGGCGGTCGCGCTGCTGCGGGCACGCGGAACGGACGCCTCCCTGGAGGTGGCCGGCTCGATCTTCCCCGGCTACGAGTGGTATGAGGCGCAGCTGCGCGAGCGGGCCGCCGCGCCAGACCTGGCCGGGCACGCCGACTTCCTCGGTTACGTCCACCCGACGTGGCCGGTACTCGACCGGGCGGATGTGGTCGTCGTCCCCTCGCGGCAGGAGCCCTTCGGCAACACGGCCGTGGAGGCGATGCACGCCGCCCGCCCGTTGGTGGCCTGCGGGGTGCAGGGCCTGAATGAGGTGGTCGACGACGGCGTCACCGGCCTGCTCGTGCCCCCGGACGATCCTCAGGCGCTCGCGACTGCGCTGGCAGACCTGGCCGCTAGTCCCGAGCTCGCCGCGCGTCTGGCCCTCCGGGCGGCGCAGGAGGCGCAGTCCCGCTTCAGTGTCGTCGGCTACCGTGCCGCCATGACCGCGGAGGTCGCAGGCCTGATAACCGCGTAAGCCCTGGACGCAGTCGGCTGCCGCTTCGGCGCGGCGGCTGCACTCTCCCAGCGTCGGCCATGAGCCCGCCGGTCAGCTGCGTAGCGCGGGCCTGAGTGGGTCACGTACCAGTCCGGAGCCCAGGCGCAGCTCCTCCACCAGCGGCTGGTCGGGGCGCTCGAAAGTCATGGCTTGATCCGCCAGGTGTATCGCCAGCTCCGGGAAGCTCGAGTACGCCGGGGCGATGAAGTGCTGGGAGGAGGCCAGCAGGTACAGGTCGACGATTGCCGAGCGCACGCCCGCAGTGGTGTTGTAGCCGCCCTTGTCACTAAGGGCGACGCAGCCGCCGAACCGGCTCATAAGGTGTTCCTGCGCCTCGGTGGTGTCACATGACAGGTAGAAGCCGACGTCGGGGAAGCGCTCGCGCACTGCGCGCATACGCTGCTCGAACCACTCCACCGGGGAGGACTGCAGGGTCTTGGCGTGGGAAACTGCGTGGGAGCGTACCTGCACCCCCACGTAGCGCCGCCCGCGCAGCGAGTCGTCAAAGACTCGCCCGACCCGCTCGGCGATCGCGTCAACCGGCGTGAGGGCACGGAACTCCTCGGTCCACGGGCGCATATCGGCGTCCCAGGTGATCGGCTGCCCGCCGGAGCGGATCTGCCACAGGCGCTCCCCGCGCATGGCCCCTGTGATCGTCGTGGCACCGGGACCGTAGAAGCGGTGGATCGGCGAGACGGCCCGAGACGCCCAGCGGGGAACGCGGCGCCCGGCACTGAAGTGCCAGAGCTCATCCATGGCCGGGCCGAAGTAGCGGTCCGTCCCCCACACGTAGAGAAGTTCGCGCCCTTCTCGCTCGGCCAGGACCTGCGCCGACAGCAGCGCCCGCACCCGGTTGCCGAGGCCGTCCTGGCGGCCGGTGTAGACCAGCAGCGCCTTGGGGCCGGCAACCAGGCGGAGAGGGGACAGTAAAGAAGTCACCGTTGGCCTCGCAGTTCCAGGTACCATTTGGGCAGTGCCAGGAGCACATAGCCCGCGTAGCCGATGAGCATGAGCCCGTACACCCACAGGAACGCCGTCGGCACGAAGCGCAGCGCCAGTACCAGGCACAGCAGTCCGTAGTCGGTGGGCACGGAAAGCAGTGACTTCAGCACACCCGCGCGGCCCTCGTCCTTGGCCAGCGGCGTGCCGCCGGCGTAGCGCAGCTGGTAAGTGAGGATGTAGCTGAAGAAGTGGATGTTCTGTACCGCGCCGAAGGCCAGCGGCACCAGTAGCAGCGCCGGCGTCGGCAATTCGCCGAAGCGGAACAGCCCAATGGCGATGGCACCGTGAATCGTGGACAGCTTGATCACGTCGGCCACGTGGTCCAGCCACTCCCCCGCCTTCGAGCCGCCGTGGCGCAGCCGCGCCAGCTGGCCGTCGGCGGAGTCCAGCGCGTAGCCGAGCATCAGCAGCAGGGATGTGGCCACGCACGCGAGCAGGGACGGACTCCAAGTGGCCAGCAGCACAATGCCGGCATAGGTGCAGCAGGCGGAGATCGCCGTCACCTGGTCCGGAGTCATGCCCAGGCGGTGCGCTATTGCCGCCAGCAACCGTCCCACCGGCCGGTTGACCAGGCGCGAGTACAGCGGTGCCCCCGCCTTCGCCTTCTGCGCCGAGGCCAGGGAGCGGAGGTTCTCCCGGATCGTGGGACGGGTGCCGGCCTGAGGCGCCGAAGCACTCATACAAGAGCTCCAATCAGTAGTGCAACAGCGTAACAAGCTAGCACGCTCAGCCGTCGACGAGGCCGTGTGCGGCAAGCGCCTTGGGCAGTTCCCGGCGCCCGGCAATCCCCAGCGCGCGGTAAACACCGGTCAGGCGCAGCTCGACGGTGCGCACCGCCATGTACAGTTCGGCGGCGATCTCCTTATTGCGTTTGCCTTGGGCCGCCAGTCGCGCGACGCGTAGCTCCGTGTCAGTCAGCACCGGGGCGAGAGGAGTCGGCCCCGGCACCGCCCAGGCGTGCGCGTCCTCCGCCGTGCGACGGGCGACGCGCCGCCAGAACACGATGCCATTTACGTCAGCGAGCTCCGCGGCGCGGCCCTCCAGGACAGCTGCCGACGAAGAGGCATCGGTGGCGACTGCCAGTTCGGTGACATCCAGCCCGGGGCTGCGCCTAAGCCGTGCAGCGCAGGCCATGTGGGCGCGCACCTGCTGGACCGCGTTGCCGGACCAAACCGTGTCCAGGACCAGGCCGGAGATCAGCGGCACCGCCTGGGCGTCGTCGGCCAGCAGCACAGCGAGCAGCCGGTCATCGGGGTCGGCCTGCAGGGGTTGTCCGGTCCGCGCGCTGAGCCAGTCCGTCAGGCCGGGCACGCGCTGCAGCAGCGCGGGTTCGATCAGCACCATGTCGATGATGCTCGACCAAACCGCGCGCAGCCGTTCCCGCGGCACGCGCGCCGCGACTACAGGGCCGAGCAGGAGCCCGGCCAGAGTCCCGTCGCCGTCGGCCAGGCGTGAGGCAGCCTCAAGCACGCTCACCCACAACTGCTGCGGTGAGGCACTCGATCTGGGCAGTGCGTGTGCCATGGCGGAGCGCCAGGTGGATACGGTGGCACTGCCGCCGAACAGCATGGCGCTGTGCGCAACCATTGTCATTCCCATGCCGGCGAGTCCGACCCGTAACGGGACTCGGTAGCAATCGCCCTCCAGCTCCTCCTGCTCCGGGCGAGTCCAGCCCCGCCTGGCGGCCAGTACCGCCCGGACAGCCACCGCCTGGGAGTCGTAGAACGGGCTGACGCCGTCGAGCAGTGCCAGGGCCGAGTCCACCACTGCGGGGCGTTCGTCCGGCGCCTGCGCCGCGACCATCAGCGCGCATATGACGGCCTGCGCCCATTTGGCGACGTCTCCCCGAGGCGTGTCAGCGGGAATAACCGCGGACGTCCCTTCGCCCAACAGCTGCGCAGCCTCATCGGGTCGTCCCTCTACCCGGGCCAGGAGCGCGCGGGCCAGGACGAGCACATCCGCGGCGGCCGGGTCGGCGGTCCCGGCCCCAGCGGCTTGAAGCAGCTGGGCCGCCGCGCGCAGATAGTGCCCGGGGCCCTCCACCTCACCCGCGATGTACTCCTGGGCGACAAGCAGGACCAGGCAGCGCGCGGCATGCGCGGGGGCCGTGGCTCCGAGTTCCTGGAGACGCGCAACCAGCCTGCCGTCCTCGCCCACGCTCAGGCCCTCACAGCCGCGCGCAGCGATATAGCCTGCGATGACATCCGTCTCCTCCTCGGGAGACATCCCGGGCCGTCCCATCGCCTCGTACAGGCGGGAGGCCGCGGTCAGTGTGCAACCCAGCTGTAGGGCCAGCTGCCCCTGCAACCGGCCCAGAGCGGCCGCATGAGCGGGCGGCGCACTGTGTCCCGCGGGCTTTCGGCCCAGGGCCTGGATGATCCGCCCGGCGAGGCTGAGGCTGCCCCGCTGCAGCTCGGAGTCGGCGAGGGCGAGCAGGCGGTCCCGGTCATCCGCGTCGGCCGTCCCAGCGTTGACGCGGTGCCAGGAGCGCTCGGGGCTGCCAGCGGCATAGGCGTCCGCCAGCGCGGCGTGCAGGTCACGCACTGCCTCGCGCGTCGCCGTCTCGACGACGGCGCTCGTAGTCACAGTTGGGAGCTCACGGGCGGGATCCGTGCCGGGCAGCAGGTCCGTCGGACCCTGCGGTGGCTCCGTGCCGGCGATACTGCGGACCACGTCTGCGTCAGGAACCAGCTGCAGGTGCAGGGCGACCAGCGCATCGCGCTGCTCCTGGGGCAGGGCGTTGATCTGCTCGGCGACTGTGCGGAGTGTCTGCGCCGATGCTGCCGGCATACGCTGGGGAAGTTCGCGTCCCGCCAGCTGCTCCCCGGTCAGGCTGACTCCCAGCGCGCGGATATCCGCGATCCGGCCTTCCGCACTGAGGCAAATCCGGCCCGCCACCGCGGGGTCCACGTAGACCCCGGTCTCGGCGACCAGGAGCGCCCTGGCGTCGTCGGGCTCCAGCCTGCTTATTGACATGGAGAAGCAGGGCGGGACCGCAGGGGCCACGCTGACGCCTTGCGGGACCAGCACCACGATCGCCACCGGGGTGGCGGCAATCGCCGCCGTTACCTGCCGCAGGTACCCCGCGGGGAGGTCCTCGCACACCCGGTCGGCCACAATGGTTATCAGCGTCGGACGCCGGCATGCGGCGGCGAAAGCGCCTGCAGCCTCTGCCCGCGCGGGGAAGCTCGACGCGTCCTGGACCGCATTGCGCAGGCGTTCCAGCTGTCCACGCAGGTGGGTATCCTCGGGGTCCGAGCACAGGTCCTCAAACACTTGGTTGACGGAGGCGATCAGCAGGGCATCCGCGAGGCCGAGCTCAGGACGAGTGAGCAAGAGCGCGGCGGCCACGGCCACGTCCACCTCAATGACGTGTACATCTTGCTGGAGTCCAGTCACGTCAGCCGCAAGCGTGGGACCGAGTGACCAGACACCGGGGACTGACGGCGCCGCAACCAGGCACAATGAGCCCAGGCCGCGGTTCAGGCGCTCCGCAATCTCGCGCGCGATGAGGCGCCTCCGACTGAGTGCGTGCACATCGTCTCCTCTCGGAAGCCATGGCGGCGCCGCTACGACCCAGGAATGTCGTTACGCTAACACTGCCGATGCGTTACTAGGTTGTCACCCTAGCAGGATTGCGCCCGGGACTCACATCGACACGGCCGGGCGCAGCCCCCGCACCGACCGGCCTTGCCGCCACGCGCCTGAAGGCCTCGCCGTCTGACACCCTCCGGCCGCCGAACCGGCCACGACCACGCCATCTCCGCAGGTCATGGCTAGCGTGTTGCATAAAGCTCGCAGTCCCGCCCCACCCCGGCCAGGACCGACGTCGCATGCTAGACTCCGACTGCTACACGCGGAAGCCTAACCTGACTGTTTGCAGGTTGTTACCAGCGTTTCCGTCGGCGTAGCCGCCACCCCGACCCAAGCCCGGTCCGCACCGGGTGAGCACATATAAGCAGTGATGAGCAGTATGGCCTCCAAGCGCACCCGGATGAGCGCGTCCGAGCGGCGCGAACAACTGATCACCGTCGCCCGCTCCCTGTTCGCCAAGAAGGGCTTCGAGGCTACCAGCATCGAGGAGATCGCCAATCGGGCAAAGGTCTCCAAACCGGTGGTCTACGAGCACTTCGGCGGAAAGGAAGGCCTCTACGCGGTCATCGTGGACCGCGAGCTCACGGCCATTTACACCACCATCACCCGAGCCCTGGAGTCCTCCTCCTCTGCCTCGGTGATCGTTGAGCGCGCCGCGCTGGCCCTGTTGACCTACATCGAGGAATCCTCCGACGGGTTCCGCATCCTGTCCTCCAACAGTTTCCACGCCACGGCCGACAACCACGGCTCGGACACCTACTCCACCCTGCTGGCCGACGTCGCCATCCAGGTCTCCGGCCTGCTGGCCACGCACTTCTCCGCCCACGGAATCAATCCGCGCACCGCTCCGCTGTATGCGCAGATGCTGGTTGGAATCGTGGCGATGCCCTCACAGTGGTGGCTGGACAACCCGGCGATGAGCAAGGAGGAGGTCGCCGCTCACATGGTCAATCTCGCGTGGAACGGGCTGCGGGCTATGACCCCCAATCCAACGCTGCGCGGTACCCCCGAAACCGGCGCATAACCCCGCACGGACCAGACCCACCCGCCCCGCCAAAGCATTCCAGGTCCTGCCGACTCCGATCCGGAGACGCCACCCCGCAGCTTGTACCGGGATCAGCGCCTGGTGCTCCGCGCTTCACAAGGGGTTCCACCGCACCCGCAAGAAACCACCACCGCCCCCTCCGGGGCATCCCCACCGCACCCGCAAGAAACCACCACCGCCCCCTCCGGGGCATCCCCACCGCACCCGCAAGAACACCGTCACCACCCCCCTCCGGGGCATCCCCACCGCACCCACGAGAGCACTCCCACCTTCCCGACGCCCCACGCTCAGAAGGGACGCTCCATGAATCCGATCCACCGCTCGCTGCCGCTCGCGCTCCCTGCTTGCGTTTAGCAAGCCGACCCCTGGGCAGTTCCGCTTTGAGGGCGAGGCGGAGCCTGAGCGCCACCCCCACGGCGCCGTGCGGGCGGCGTCGGCGTCGGCCGCTACAGACAACCACGTACGGACCACGCCCAAGGCGACGTGCGAGCCACGCGCTGCTGCGAGGGGCCGCGAACCGAGCCGACTCGCTCGCGCACCCCCGGGGGTGACGGACGTTGATCTGGCCCCTGATCGCCGATGTCAGACTCGCTCGCGCACCCCCGGGGGTGACCCCCGGGGGTGACACATCGGCACTTCCCGCGCGGCGGCACAGCCCCAGCGTGACGGCACGGCCCCCGCGCGACGGTTCGTACCTTTGCACCGACGCTTCGTACCTTTCGGCGACGCTACGTACCCCTACGGTACAACCGTCACCACAGGGTACGAATCGTCGGCCAGAACGTACGAACCGTCGCCACGAGGTACGAACCGTCGACCAGAACACGCAATCAGCCGCACCAGCACAGACCCAAGCACCAACCACCGCTCCCCGCACGCCGCAAGCGCCGCTCCCCGCAGGCCAACCCACCCAGGCTCAGACACGCATACGAACCAGCACCCGGCGACGCACGACACCCGCAAGCCAGATGAGCTAGCAAACGAACCAGTCGGCAGCCGCCTTCGGGATCGCAGACCTCTACCCGGACCGCCGCAGAGGCAGTCGCGACGATCCAACTAGACAAACGCGGTCCAAGCGAAGAGACACGGTCCAAGTAAGCGGCTGGGCGAGCCAGGCTGAAGCTGGCAGCGGGAGAACGAGCACGCGCAAAGAAGCACTACCGCTGGCACACGGGGACGCAGTCGACAGGCCCATTGCCTCCCAATCCGCCGCCTAGCACAAGCGGCGGGTACGCGGTCCAAGTGGACGGACGCCGTCCAAGTAGGCGGGCCGGGGAAGCACTCTGGGAGCACTGCGCAGGCGGCGGTACCCTGAACGCCGAAGGATTACGAATCACTGTCGATTGTAACGGAAATGTTGCCCAATGTGACGCACGACCCTCATATGCTGCCGCTCAGCGATGCCGACCACCAATAATCGTCTCAGAATTATCACATCAACCGCGTGCACATGCCCAGTTCTTTACATTCTGCACCCCCTATCTCCTACTGGCGACGCCAGGCTCATCCGCACTATCGTGCGGATCACGGACCTGTCGACGCGCCACCCCGCCCGCGACAACCGCGACAGCGGAGCCGTCACGGATACACATTCAAGAACCAATTCCTGTGTACCTGTTCACGTTCTCCCCCACCGACGGAAACTAGGTAGTAGATTGGTCGGGGAGCTCGACGAAAAAGCCCGCGCTCAGCGCCAACCACAGCACGACGGCGGACTATGTCGGGACTTTTAGCAGCCCTCGGCGCTCCCGTCACAAGTTCCTTCCAGCTACGGCAGTAAAGTCATTGGAGTCGTCTTGACCAGCCCGCTCAGCGCAGCCCCCACCCCGCAGCCCGCTGGGCAGCGGGAGCGGTCCGGCGGCAAGGCTCGATTTCTGCCGCCACTGGAGTCCCCACTGTTCACGGCCTGGCCCACCATGCGTCAGGACCTGCTGTCATGGGTGTTCCTCGGTGACCTCACTGCCGTAGTGCTGCCGATCTGGGTCGCCGCCATCTGCCTGCCCTGGGAGCCCCTGCGGCTGCTGCACGCCTTCATCGTCGGCGCACTGATGGTGGCGATCGCCTGGATGGCAGGGGCGCTGGGGGTCGACGTCGTGGACCAGGCCCGCTCGGGCGCCGGCCGCGTCACCCTGGCCGCTGCGGTAACCGCTCCGGTGGCACTCCTACTGGCCCAACTGCTCACTCCGCAGCTTTCGGCGCTGTCTGTGCTCGTGCCGCTGTGCGCCCAGCTGACCCTGTCCCTCCTCGGCAGATACACCGAGAGTCGGTGGCTGCGGGCACGGCGCACGGAGGGGCGCGGCCTACGGCGCACCCTCATCGTCATGGGCCCCGGCGCCGAGCCCATCCTGCGCGACCTGCGCTCCCACCCCGCGGACGGCTTCCTCATCGTGGGCTACGTCTCCTCCAGCACCAATCGCTCCCATGCCGCCGCCCGCCTCGGCAGCGTGGAGGAGACCAGCGCGATGATCACCTCCGAGCGCATCGACGTCGTTATGACGCTCGGGGGCGTGAGCCCGGACGACCTCGTAACCCTCATGCGCGGCCTGACCTCAACCGGTGCTCGGCTCGTGGTCGCCCCCGGCCTGCAGGACGTGGTTCCGGGGCGCATGCGGGGACTGCCGGTTACGCACGGCTGGACCGGCCTGATCGACGTGAGCCTGCGCCGCACCCGCCTGCTCGCCAAGGAGATCTTCGACCGGACCGCAGGCACCGTGCTGCTCGTACTCTTCTCCCCGCTCTTGGCTGCGGCCGCCATCGCCGTCCGCCTGGACTCCCCCGGCCCTGCCTTCTACCGCCAGACCCGAGTGGGCCAGGACGGCGCGCCCTTCACGCTCTGGAAGCTGCGCTCGATGCGAACCGACTCGGACGCCCGTCGCGAGGCCGTGGTCAAGGCCGGCGGTGACGCGGGCAACGAGGTTCTGTTCAAGAATCGAACCGATCCGCGTATCACCCGCGTGGGCCGCTTCATCCGCCGCACCTCCATCGACGAGCTGCCACAGCTGATCAATGTGGTGCGTGGCGAGATGAGCCTGGTGGGCCCGCGCCCGGCGCTTCCCAGCGAGGTGGCCGAGTACGACGCCGAGGCCCGCCGCCGCCTTCTGGTCAAGCCCGGTCTTACTGGCCTGTGGCAGGTATCGGGACGCTCGGACCTTTCATGGGACACCACGGTCGCGCTGGACCGGCACTACGTCGAGAACCGGGGCGCCCGCCTGGACGCCAGCATTTTCCTGTCAACCTTCAAGGCCGTCGTCGGCGGCAAGGGAGCGTACTGATGATCACCGGATACGTACCCGGCGGCTTTGACATGCTGCACATCGGGCATCTCAACATCCTCAGCGCGGCCGCCACCCGCTGCGACCGCCTGATCGCCGGCGTGGCAACCGACGAGTCCCTGGAGCGCATGAAGGGCCGCGCCCCGATCGTCCCCCACGACGAGCGCATGGCGCTGGTTGCCGCGCTGCGGGTCGTGGACGCCGTGGTGCCGGACTTCGACCAGGACAAGCGCCTGGCCTGGCAGCGTGAGCCCTTCGACATCCTGTTCAAGGGTACTGACTGGCAGGGCACCGAGAAGGGCGACCTGCTGGAGCAGCAGATGGCAGAGGTAGGCGCCACCGTCGTCTACCTGCCCTACACGCCCACGACCTCCTCCAGCATGCTGCGCCGCATGCTCGCGCAAGAGGTAGCCTCCCGCTCCGGAGCCACGACAAGATGAAGGGCCTACCCGCACTGATGAAGCCACGCCGCCTGGGACGCCGGGACCTGTCCCGGCAGCGGCGCAGACGCCTTTCCGCCGCCCTGGCCGTCCTGGCAACACTCACCCTGGGAACAGCCGCCTGGATGCATGACGGCGTCCCGCAAGCGGACGTCTCCCTGAACGACGGCGGCATATGGGTCACCAGCACCACCGAGCATCTGGTAGCCAGGCTCAACTACCCGTCAAAGCAGATCGACGGATCCATCCGCACCGCATCGGCGGACTTCGACGTCACCCAGAGCGGCGAGAACGTGCTGGTGCCCGACCTGGCCGCGGGCACGGTCGCCTCAGTGGATCCGACCGCGGTGGCGCTGTCCGCCGGTACACAGCTGCCCAGCAGCGTGAGCGTGCTCCAGGGCGCCGATCGAGTCTTCGCCGTAGACTCTGGCGCCGGCACGGTCACCGGCACCACCGTCGGCGCCGTTGACCTACTGACGGCCGCGCCCACCCTGATCGAGGACGCCCCCGGAGCGGTGGCCGTGGCGGGCACCGACGGGTCGCTGCACGCGGTCTCCGCCAAGACCGGCACCCTGACTACCGTTCCCGTCGAGGCCTCCGGCTGGGGCAAGTCCTCCACGCGCACACTGAACCTGACCGATGCCACGGACCTGACCATAACCGCCGTCGGGAGCCGCGCCGTGGTCCTGGAGCGCGGCACCGGCATCCTGCACCTGCCCGGAGGCTCCACCACGGACCTGGGGGCCTCGGGACTGGTACTTCAGCAACCCGGCCCCGACGCGGACGCGGTCCTGGTCGCCTCTCGCACCGCCCTGATGTCCGTTCCCCTGGACGGCTCGCCGATCACCACCGTCCCCGCCTCCGGAGACGACGAGGCCGCCGTCGGCGTACCCGCCCAGCCGGTGCGCCTGGGTGACTGCCTCTACGGCGCCTGGTCCGGTTCGGGGCACTTCCTGCGGCAGTGCGGAGGCGACACCGAGTCCGTCAGTGACGCCGCCCTGGCCTCCTCCTCCCGGCCCGTCTTCCGCGTCAACCGGGATGCGATCGTTCTGAACGACATCACCCACGGCACGGTATGGCTTCCCGATGAGAACCTGGTGCTGGTGGAGGACTGGACCGACATCACCTCCCAGACGGATGACCAGGCAGACGACAAGGACGACTCGGCGGAGACCTCCGACTCCCAGTCCCAGCCCGAGCGCACCGAGGAGAATCACCCGCCGCAGGCCAATGACGATTCCTTCGGGGTGCGTCCGGGCCGCTCCACGGTGCTGCCGGTGCTCGCCAACGACTCCGACCCGGACGGGGACGTACTGACCGCCGAGGCCGGTGACACGGGCACGGCTCAGGTCGCCTCCGCCCAGTCCGGGCTGGCGCTGCGCATCGACACCCCGCCGGACGCCACGGGCACCTACACGATCCCCTATACCGCGTCGGACGGACGCGGTGGCGCCGATTCCGCCGTCGCCACGGTGGAGGTCCACGACTGGAGCGTCAACGCGGCGCCCGAGCAGACCTCCACCCCCACACTGGTGATCGCCGCGGACGCCTCCGGCTCCCTGGACGTGCTCGGCAACTGGCTCGATCCCGACGGCGACACCCTCTACCTGGTATCCGCCCAGGGCGAGGGCTTCGACGTGCGCACCACCAACGAGGGCACGGTCAACGTGCGGGACACGATCAGCACGCCGGGTACCCGCACGCTCACCGTGGTGGTTTCCGACGGCCAGCAGGCCGCATCCGGGACCATCAACGTGGACGTGCAGGCAGCGGAGTCCGTCGCACCGGTGGCCAACGCCGATCACGTGCGCGTGGTCTCCGGAGCCTCCACCGTGGTCTCCCCGCTGGATAACGACGTCTCCCCCACAGGCGACCCGCTGATCCTGGCGGGCTTGCAGGAGGCGCCCGCCGGGACGAGCCTGGAGGTGAACCAGCAGGCCGGCACCTTCACCTTCACGGCCGAGCACGCGGACACCTACTACATCACTTACGACGTCACCTCCGGCTCAGCCATCTCCCACGGGATCGTGAGGATCGACGTCGTCGAGCCGGCGGACCCGGATGTGCCCCCGGTGACCGAGAATGACACCGCCCTGCTGCGCGAAGGCGGCTCCACCACGGTGGCGCCGCTGAGTAATGACTTCGATCCGGCCGGCGGGATCCTGGTGCTGCAGTCAGCGAGCGCACCCTACGACTCGGGCGTCACCGTGACCGTCGTGGACCACTCGCTGCTGCAGGTGTCCGCGGCCGGAACGATCGGGCAGAGCGTGGAGGTGGAGTACACCGTCTCCAACGGGACCGCCTCCGCCACCGGTCACATGACCGTCGTGCCGGTTACCACCGCCGCGCTGCAGATACCCATCGCCGGCGCCGACTCCGCCATTGTACGCGTGGGGGACGTGGTTACCATCTCGGTGCTGGACAATGACACCTCCCCCTCGGGCCTGGCGCTGAGCGTGGCCGATGAGCTCGGCGTGGCCGGCGCGGATCTGGGCACCGCCTGGACCAGCGGAGACGTGGTGCGCTTCAAGGCCGCGGATACTCCGGGCCGCACCACTCTGTCCTACACCATTGCGGACACGGCCGGGCAGACCGCCTCCGGCCAGATAGACATTGAGGTTCGCGCGCGTGACGACGCCGCCAACGCCGCCCCCAGCCCGCAGAACCTGGAGGCGAGCACGGTGGCCGGCTCCGCGGTGACGATCACCGTGCCGCTGGACGGCATTGATCCCGACGGCGACTCGGTGAGCCTGGTCGGGCTGGACCAGGCCCCGACGTCGGGAACCGTCGAGGCCTCCTCCACCTACCTGACCTACACCCCGCACGAGGGCACCAGCGGCACCGACACCTTCACCTACACGGTGAAGGACCGCTTCGAGGCCCGCTCCACCGGGACCGTGCGCGTGGGCGTGGCCGCGGCGCCAACCACGAACACCGCCCCCGTAGCCACCGACGACCTGGTGGTGGCCCAGCCCGACCGTACCGTCGTCACGGATGTCGTCTCCAATGACTTCGACGCCGACGGCGATCCGCTCACCCTGGATGACACCCCCGTCAGTGATGACCCGGCGCTCACCCTGTCCGTGCGCTCCGGGCGCGTGGTGGCCGAGCTGCCCCGCGAGGAGGGGGTCTACACGGCTCACTACCGGGTCTCCGACGGGGAGGGAGGTATCGACGTGGGCACCATCACTTTCCAGGTGCTCGTCGACGCCCCCCTGCTCAGCCCGATCGGCGTGGACGACTACGTCACGGTGGACCAGGTGAACGCGGACGGTATGGCGCTTGTCTCCGTGCTGGACAATGACCAGGATGCCGACGGCTCCCCCTGGGACCTAACCGTGACCACCGCGGACGCGCAGGCCGAGGTGATCGACTCCTCGATCCAGGTCAGCGTCGGAAGCGAGCAGCACCTGGTGCTGTACACGATCACCGACCAGGACGGGTTGACCGGCAATGCCGTTATCGTGGTGCCATCGCGGCAGGACCTGCGCCCACGACTGGACTCGACCGCAATCCCGGTGCGCATTCCGGCGGATACCACCACAGCCGTGAACTTGGCCGACTACATCCTTACCCACGCTAATACCACCCCCACTATCACCGACGCCTCCACGGTGCGCACCGGCACCGGCCTGGACACGGCCGCGGTCACCAATGGCGGTGAGGGCCTGGACCTGACACCGGCTGAAGGCTTCTCCGGGCAGACGTCCGTGACCCTGACGGTGACCGACTCCGCGGGGGACGCCGCCCTGTCCTCCACCCTCACCCTGCCGGTGGTGGTGGAGGCAACCTCCAACACGCCTCCCGTATTCACTCCCACCGGGATCTCGGTGGCCGCAGGCGAGGATGCGGTCACCGCGGAGCTGTCCACCATGACGCAGGACGCCGACGGCGACGAACTGTCCTTCTCGATCGGCTCCGCCCCCGTTGGCTTCACGACGTCGCTTTCCGGCTCCACGATCACGGTAGCCGCCGACGCCGGCACGGCCGTGGGAACCACCGCCGCGCTGCCGGTGACGGTGGACGACGGGAACAATGAGCCGGTCACCGGCGAGCTGCCGCTGCAGGTCACCGAGTCCAGCCGGCCACTCATGACGACCGCGCCGGCCACTCTCTCCTCCGACGGCTCCCCCGTGAGCATCGACGTCGCCACGCTGGTAACCAACCCGTTCCCTGATCAGCCGATCACCTTGTCCGGCTCGCCGCAGGTCACCTCCGGCACGGGAGAAGTGACCGCCTCCGGAACCACCCTCACGATTACCCCCGGAGCCGGCTTCGTCGGCCGCCTGGTGGTGGTCTACGAGGCACTGGACGCCACCGGCTCCGCCGCGCGCGCGGTAACCGGCACGGTCACGGTTACAGTCACCGCGGTGCCGGACGCCCCCACCGGCGTGTCCGCCAGCCCATCCGGCATCAGTGCCATGAACGTGTCATGGACACCGGGAGCGGATAACGGCTCGCCGATCACCGGGTATACGCTCACCGAGACCGGCGGGGCAGGCTCCTGGAGCTGCGCCGGATCCCCCTGCGCCGCCACCGGCCTGACGCCCGGCGGCACCTACTCCTTCCAGGTGGTGGCCACCAACGCGGTGGGCGCCTCCGCCCCCTCGGCCGCCTCGGCCCCGGTGACGCTGACCGTCACCCCGGATGCACCCACCGGCGTTAACCTCAGTGGCGGGAACGCCTCCGTGACGGTCTCCTGGGGCGCCGCCGCCCCCATCAGCGGGGTTGTCATCACCTACGAGGTACAGCTGCTGCAGGACGGCAGTGTGGTTTCCAGCCAGGCGGTGTCCGGGACCTCGGCGGCGTTCCGCTCATTGAAGCCGGGCAGTTACACCGCCCGCGTGCGTGCGGTAGTTTCCGGCTCCGGCCAGTCCGCTTGGGTCTCATCCGGCGCAACGGCCACCGCCTACAGCGCCCCAGGTACCCCGGGCAGGCCCAGTGTGAGCTGGGACGGAAGCGGAAGCAAGCTGAGCATCAGTTGGGGCAGCGCTGCAGCAAACGGAAACGCAGTCACATACACCGTGTCAATTACCGGATCAGTGGTACAGACCGTTCAGGCCGGTTCCAGTACCTCAGTGACCGTACCGGTATCCCTGGGCACCGGCACGCACAGCGTTTCAGTCACGGTGAAGGCCGAGAACCAGGCGGGCTCATCCACCTCCGCAACCGGCTCAACGAGCTTCCGCATCACCGGCAAGCCCAAGGCACCGTCGGCGCCGGTGGCTGCGGCCAATGGCACCAGCCAGATCAGGGTGACCACGCCCTCCACTCTCGCCGCCGATAACAACGGCTGGCGTGCAGGCGAGCTGGAGATCGAGTACCGGCTCGTCGACTCCGCCGGGAACCAGGTAAAGGGCTGGGACGATGACAACACCTCCTTCTCCGGCCTGACTCCCGGCGCCACCTACTACGTGGAGGCGCGTGTGGTTGTCGATGACCAGGAGTCCATCGCCTCGGCCACGGTGCGTTCAAACGCGGTCACCCTGCCCAAGCCGTCTGTTGCAGTCGGCACCCAGAAAACGTTCATGATCAACACCTCCGTCCCCGAGTCCACTTGCACGCAGCAGGATCTCAATGAGACCGGCTTCGCGGCGAATCGCTGCTGGAAGATCGTGGTAGACGTGTCGGGCTTCAATCCTGACAGCACAGTTTCTTGCAACTACGACTACCGCGATACCGCAGACGGACAGACCAAGAACTACACCGGGTCCTTCACGGTTGACTCCCAGGGCGGCGGCCGCCACGTGTTCCCCCACCGCAGCCCGAACGCTGATCGACAGATCACCTGCACGCAGCAGTAGATCATGAGTCATTCATCTATCCAACTCGGTTGCGTCACAGACGCAGCCTGTGGTCTCCGTGCAAATTACCATGACACGGACCGAACCTCATTAAGGAGAACCCCACCACATGTCCATGACCCAGGAGAACGCGACCTGGTTCGCCGAGACCTTTAACAAGGTAGTAGACAATGTCGGCGAGGCGCTGCTCGGCAAAAAAGACGTAATCCGACTGGCGCTGACCACCATGCTCTCCGAGGGACACCTCCTGCTGGAGGACGCGCCCGGCACCGGCAAGACAGCCCTGGCGCGAGCCCTGGCGGCCAGCGTGCAGGGCAGCCACTCGCGTATCCAGTTCACCCCGGACCTCCTGCCGTCCGATATCACCGGCGTGACCATCTTCAACCAGAAGACCACCGCCTGGGAGTTCCACCCGGGTCCGATCTTCGCCTCCGTGGTCCTGGCCGACGAGATCAACCGGGCCTCCCCCAAGACCCAGTCGGCCCTGCTTGAGGTGATGGAGGAGTCCACGGTCACCGTCGACGGCGTCCGCCACGAGACCGGACGACCCTTCATGGTCATCGCCACCCAGAACCCGGTGGAGCAGGCCGGCACCTACCGCCTCCCCGAGGCGCAGTTGGACCGCTTCCTGATGAAGACGTCCATCGGCTACCCCAGCCGCGAGGCCCTGACCCGCATCTTGGCTGGATCAGACAAACCCGACCGGTCCCGCGGCCTGGACACCGTGATCACCTCCGGCGCGATCGCCTCCATGGCTGACATCGCTGCCCAGAACCACGTGGAGGACTCGATCTTGGACTACATCGGCGCCCTGGTGGAGGCCACCCGCGAGTCCCCCGACACACTGCTGGGTGTGTCCACCCGCGGCGCCATCGCCATGGCACGCGTCACGCGCGTATGGGCCGCCGCCCAGGGGCGCCCCTACGTGCTGCCCGATGACGTCAAGGAGCTGGCGGAGGTGGTGTGGGCGCACCGACTGGTCATGGACCCCGACGCCGAGTTCTCCGGTGCCACCGCAGCCGGGGTGATCACCCGCGCCCTGACCGACGTCTCCGCCCCCACTACCCGCTGAGCCCGCGAACGAGACCCCATGACCAGCTCGGCCCCGACCTCGCAGGCATCACCCGCCGTGTCCGTCCTCCAGACCGCGCTGCGGGCCTGCCGCCGTGCAGCTACGCGCCTGCGTTCCGTAACCGCTGAACTGCCCGGTCACCAAGCAGTTGTGGCAGTGACTCGCGGCGCGGGGGTGGTGACGCGCACGGGCTGGGCCTGCGTGATGCTGCTGGTCCTGGCCGCCGCCGGCGGGTTCCGGCTGGGCTGGCAGGAGGCGTGGGCGGCCGCCGCGGTGCTTGGCTCCGTCGTCGCCACCGCCTGGCTCTGGCTGCTGCCACGCGGGGGCCACACCGTCTCCCACGACCTGCTGGAACGGCGCGTCACCGTGGGTGACAACGCGATTGTTCACCTGTCGGTGCGTAATCCAACCGGACGCCTCCTACTGCCCACCCGCATGGAGATGCCCGTGGGCACCGCTGGAGCGGTGTTCGCGGTGCCCACGCTGCGCCCGGGTGCGGAGCATGAGCGTGGCTTCATCCTGCCCACGGCCCGCCGCAGTGTCGTCACCGTAGGACCGGTCGTCTCCGTGCGCTCGGACCCGGTGGGGCTGCTGCGCCGCGAGCGCAACCACACCGAGGCGCAGCTGGTGCACATCCACCCCCGCACCATCCGGCTGGGAGTCACGCTGCGCGGCATCATGCGCGACGTCGAGGGTGCCGTCACCCAGGAGCTGTCAAGCTCGGACGTCTCCTTCCACGCCCTGCGCGACTACGTGCCCGGAGACGACCGGCGCAACGTCCACTGGCGCACCACCGCCCGCACCGGCAGGCTAATGGTCCGTCAGTTCGAGGAGACGCACCGGGCGAGCCTGCTGGTGCTCCTGGACACGCTCCCGGACGTCTACGAGACCGATGAGGACTTCGAGACGGCCGTATCCGTGGCCTGCTCGCTAGCGTTGAACGCAATTGCCGACGGCCGGGAGGTCTCCCTGCTCACCCAGGCCGGGGCACTGCCCACTATCACCGGCCTGCGCATGCTAGACGCCTCTTGCCTGCTGGAGGAGACGCCGGGCGCGTACGGCTGCGACGAACTGGCCCGCCACGCCACCACCCGCCACTCCGAGGCCTCCGTACTGGTGCTCGTAACCGGCCAGCGTTGTGATGACTCAGTGCTGGGGCGCGTGCGCACCGCCACCCCGGTGGACACGGTGGCGATTGCACTGCGCTGCGGCTCCCGGCCGCTGGGGCGCCATGCCCTGAGCGGGCTGACCGCGTTCGACATCGACCGCCTGGAGGCACTGCCCCTGGTGATGCGGGAGGCTGTATGAGTACCTCGCGGGCTAAGAAAGGCCTCTACCAGGCACTGATCACCGTGCTCCTGCTGATCGGCACGATCCCCTTCATCGTCCCCTTCGGCTCCATAATCGGTGTCGCGGTCGGTGCCTGTGCCGTGGCCCTGGGCGTGTTGATCGGCCTGGTCAGCGCCCGCGCCCGGCTGTCCGCCCTGCCCACGCTCGCCATTACGGCGGCCGTGCACGTGCTGCTGGCTCCCTGGCTGCTGCCGGATGTCGCCCACGATCTGAGTGGCGTTTACGAGGTCCTGGCGGCCACGGTGACGGTGTGGCGTGATGCGCTGACCCTGCCCCTGCCGCTGACTGCTTTCTCCGCGATGACTACCCTGCCGTGGCTGACGGGCTTGGCCTGCGGCGTGCTGGCGACCCGTGCCGTCTACGCGGGACGGCTCCACCTGGCCGGGTTCACGGTCCTGGCGGAGGCGGCGGTCGCCATCGCCTGGGGTGATACGGCCACGCCGCTGCCTGCCGTGGTCGGCGCGGTACTGGCTGCTGGCGTGCTGGGACTGTGGGCGCTGGCGGCGCAGTGGGGCCGGCACGACCAGGTAGCCGAGGTCTTGGAGGAAACCGATGCGGGCGTGACCACAGGGGCGCGCCGCGGTGCCGCCCGTGCAGGGGCGCTGCTGGCGGCCATCACGCTCGTGGTCGCCATTTCCGCGCCCGCCGCCCCGCACGCCCGCGCGGTCCTACGCGACGCCTTCAGCCCGCCGCTAGACCTGACCGAATACGCCACTCCTCTCTCCCTGGTACGCACCCTGGAGACGCAACTCGCCTCCACCACGCTGATGACGGTCTCCGACCTGCCCGACGGCGCCCGGATCCGTATTGCCGCACTCGACTCCTACGACGGCCTGTCTGCGCGCATCAGCCAGGCCTCTGGGCGCGGCGCCCATTTCCAGCGCATCGGTCGGGGCACGCCACTGGTGCCGGAGCCCGATTCCGGCGCTGCTACAACCGCTTCCGGGAGCGGGCCTGGCCCCACAACCGTCACATTCGTCCTGGACGGCTACACCTACCCGTGGGTACCTACTGTTACGGACACGCTGTCCATCACGCCCGCGGGAGCACGGGCAGAGGCTATCAGCGATTCCCTCTTCTACGACACCTTCTCCTCCACCGGTCTGGTCACCGCCAGGCTGGCCGCCGAGGACGTCTTGACTGAGGACGTCAAGGTTCCCGCCACGCCGTCGGACGCCGACCTGACCCAGCTGTCGCTGGCGGACGTCAGTCTTGGCTCCGTGGAGGACGTACCGGCCTCGGTTCAGGCGCTGGCACGCTCGCTGGTCGGCTCGGAGTCGGAGCCGCTCAACCAGATCCGCGCCCTGCAGCGGGCGCTGCGCACCGGCTACTACTCCGACGGCACCAAGACCCCCTCAGAGCCCGGCCACGGTGCGGCCCGCCTAGCCGGCATGGTCGCCGCCGACTCCCTGGTGGGCGACGACGAGCAGTACGCGGTGCTCATGATGCTCATGTGCCGTTCACTGGGCATCCCGGCCCGGGTGGTTATGGGCTTCGACCCGACTACCGACGGGGACGCCACCGACGTCACCGGGGAGGATGTCAGTGCCTGGGTGGAGGTGGCCTTCGAGCAGGTCGGCTGGGTGAGCTTCGACGTCACTCCCGAGCGCGACCAGGTGCCGCAGCAGCAAAACGCCCGCAAGGTCTCCAATCCCGAGCCGCAGGTGCTGCAGCCGCCGCTGCCCCAGCAGGACCCGGCCGAACTGCCTCCCGTCTATGAGGACGACAACCGGGACGGGTCGGAGGAGGACCGGCCCGCGGGCCTGCCCACCGCAGTCGTGGCGGCTATTGGGGCCGCCGCGGGCACCGTCCTGCTACTAGCGGCAATTCTTGCCGCCAAGGCGCTGCGACGGGCCAGGCGCCGGCGCCGCGACGGCGTGGAGCGGGCACTGGGGGCCTGGGACGAGGTGGTTGACCGGGCGCTTGATCTCGGTAGGCGCACCCCGGCCGGACTGACACGCAGGGAGGCCGCGGCGCGGCTGGCGGCCGGTTTTCCCCGGGCAGACCTGCCCCGCTTCGCGCGTGCGATCGACGCCCAGGTATTCGCCGCCGGGGACCCATCATCGTACGATCTGAACCAGATCTGGGAATCAGCCGACGCCATCGTTCCGGTGATGGCATCCGACCGTCCCCGGTGGCGCCGCCTGCTGGCCCGGCTCTCGCCGCGGTCGCTGTTTCGGCCCGCCGGACGTGGGCGGCGGGCACGTACTTCGAGGAGGACAGGCTCGTGATGACGACTACTTCAGCATCACGTCGTGCCAGGAGTGGCTCGGCGGCACCCGCCCCGCCGGGCACCGGCGCCACCAGGAGCCCCTACGGTCGTGTCGGCACGGCCACGCCTGCGCCCACCCGTGCCGGCGCTCCCGCCCCGGTTCGCGCACGCGTTCTGGCCGGCCTGATCGATCTGGCCGCCGGCGCGGCCATGAGCGGGCTGATCGCCGCCCTAGTGCGCCTAGTGGCCGGCGTCGGCTGGGTGGCCGCCCTACTGCTGGCGGTCGTGATCGTGCTGGCGGTGCGCGAGGTGGTGCTGGGACGGACGGGCTGGAGCCTGGGCGGACGCGCGCTGGGCGTGCAGCTGGTCTCGGAGCGTACCGGGCGCCCCGCGGGCCTGGCGCTGTTCCTCCATGCCGACCTGACCTTCATCTGCGTGGTGCCGACGCTTGGCCTCGGCGCCATCGTGCTCATGCGCACCGCTGCTGCGGACCCGCAGGGACGCGGCTGGCATGACCAGCTCACGGGTGTGAGGCTGATTCAGCAGCGCACGTCCCGCGCCCCCCAGCCGACCGCGGCCACGCCCCCGGACTCGCGCACCGCCCGCGCCGGCCGGCGCGGTCCGTTCTCCGACGGCCGCCTGGCATTCGCGCCTTCCGGCAGTCCAATCATGGAGGTGGTTGACACTGTCGACAGTGCCCGGGCCGCGTCCTCCGCGCTGAACACCCGCTCCGCAATCATCGACTCAGTGCCCTGGTCCGCCGTGCCGATGCCGCTGGACTCCACCACCAATGACGCTCCCACCGCACCCGGGGGCGCGGCTGCGGACACGGCCGGGGCCCACAACTCCCATGCGGCCGGCCCCTCCCAGCCGGTCCCGGCACCTGATTCTTCCCCCGATTCCTCCGGCAGCGCGCCGGGGACACGACGCCGCAGCCACACCCATCACCGCAAGCCCGAGCCGGAGACAGTGGGCATCCGGCTGGTGCCCATGGACGGCGGGTCGCCGATCCTGCTGACCGCCCCCGCGGTAGTGGGCCGGGATCCGCAGAATATCTCCGACTACCCGCAGGCGACGCGCGTGTCCCTGGCCGATGCGAGCCGGTCCGTATCCAAGACCCATGCCGCCGTCGCACCTGTTCCCGGTGGCCTGTGGGTCACTGACCTGCACTCCACCAACGGCACACGCATAGACCAGCAGGGCACTATCAAGCAGACGCAGCCCGGGGTGCCGGCACCCGCCCCGGTAGGGTCGGTGCTGCTACTCGGTCGGGCCGCGTACCGCATCGAGGGCTGACGCCCCGCCTTAACCCGCCTCGGCGGCCCCCGCCGCGCTCGTATCCACGCAGGCCCCCGCGGCCGCAGAGGTCCTGCCGTCCGCACGCACGGAGTAAACCTCTATGCACGTGCTTCCCTGACGCGCCGGCAGCTGGACCGTCGTCGCCTGCGTCGACTGCATGGCGGCGTCGGCGCCCCCGGCCACGTCCTCGCGGAACAGGAAGCTGCCGTCCCACTCGTCCTCGGGCGCCTCCCAGCTGAAGGTGACGGTGCTCCCGTCCTCAGACAGGGCGCCGACCAGGCCGCGTGGCGGGGACACGGATGCCCCGAGCGGATCCGCGCTGGCGACGGGCGCGAGCGTGGCGAAGGTGGCCTCCGGCCGACTGTGCTCGGCCATGCGCGAGGCCAGGACCGCGGCTGTCACCGCGACGGCGGTGACAGCTACCGCCGTCGCCCCGATAAGCAGCCGCGAGCGCCGGGTGCCGGCGTCCTGCTCCCCGTCGGCCCCAGCGTCGACGTCGACTACCGGTACGTGCGTGGCCGCCTCGGCCACGGGCTCGAACACTCCCAGGCGGGTGGCATTGGTGTCATCCAGCAGGTCGTCATCATGGGGAACCTCCGAGTCCGTCGCCGCATGGAAGAGGTCCACCGCTGTCATCGGCAGTCCCAGTTCTGCCTCCACCTGCTGCAGCGCGCGGGCGAATGCCAGCGCCGTCGGGTAGCGGCGGGCGGGGTCCTTGGCCATGGCGACGCTGAGCACGCGGTACAGGGACGGCGGTGCGTCCTGGCGGCCCAACGGCGGCAGCGGGTCCTTGATGATGCGGCGGGACAACTCGTACACCGAGTCGGAGGCATCGGGAATCTCGAACGGGCTGCGGCCGGTGAGCATGGCGTATGCGGTTGCCGCCAGTGAGTAGATGTCGGACGCGGGGTCTGCCAGGTGCGAGCCGACCAGTTGCTCGGGCGGAGCCCAGGGGACGCTCATACCGCGTAGCTCGTCATCCTCGCCGCGCGGACCGCTCATGGCGGAGATCCCGAAGTCTGACAGCACGGGACGGCGGTAGGCGGTGAACAGGATGTTGGCGGGCTTAATGTCCCGGTGCACGATACCGACCCGGTGCGCGGACTCGACTGCTCCGGCGATCTGAATGGTGGTGCTCAGGGCGTCCGCAACGCTGAGCGGTCCGCGCCGCAGGACCATGCTCAGCTGCGGCGGGGGGCAGTACTCCATCACCAGGAACAGGCGGCCGTCCGCCGCGGTGCCCGCTCCATAGATCGAGAGGATCGCCGGGTGGGAGGAGACCCGCGCCATTAGGTTGGCCTCGGACTCGAAGCGTGAGGCCGGACCGCCGCTGACGCCGCAGTTCATGATCTTGACGGCGACTTCCCGCTGCGGCATGTGCTGCTCGTACAGATAGACCCGTGAGTAGCCCCCTGCCCCCAGGTCCCGCATGTAGGTGAATCCTGGGATCGGCGGAGGAGAGCTCTCACGGTCCGTGCTCACGGCAGGTCCTCCAGCAGGAGCGACTGCCCGTCACCCAGGTCGAGTATGTCACCACTGCGCAGCAGCACCGGCTCCGTGGAGGACATGCGCATCGGGGAGACCCCGTCGCGCCGCAGCACCGTGCCGTTGCTGGACGACAGGCTACGGGCCAGCACCGACCACTCGTCCAGCTGGATGAGCAGGTGGTTGCGGGAGATCACCTGCTCCGGGCTGGGCACAGTGATCAGGGCCGGTGCTGCGCCATTGAGCTCGTTTACCCGCTCCGGGGAGGGCTCGCGACCGATCAGCACGGGCCGGTCGAGGACGACCTCGCCCCCGGAGGAGACACGTACCCGCCCCAGCGGCGGGCAGGCGATGATCCGCGCCGGCTGGGTCAGCTCGGCACCGCACTCGCGGCAGCTCACGTAGTTGGTGGGGTTGGCGTGTCCCGAGGGGCAGATGACGGACAGCGCCATGCGTGTGACCTCAGTGTCGGGAACCTCGGTGTCGGCCTCCGCCGGGGCCTCCTCCCGGGGCTCCGGCTCCGGCAGCATGCTGCCCAGCTCATCGACTAGCTCCTCGGGCAGGTCCGCCACCGTCCAGCCGTCGTGGTCCCCAGGGACGTCGGCCCGGTCAACCGACTGCACCGGCGCGAGCTCGGCCGTGTCGGGCTCTGCCGCGGTCCCCGCAGGAGCCTCAGCCGTCGCCTCCGGCGCGGCCTCCGGGGCGGGGTTGGGGGCCTTCGGCGCCGCCTCCTGCCCGGCCGCAGGTGCGGCTACGCGCTCCTCGGGCTCCCGGGGTGGGGCTGCAGGCGCCGTGGCATCGGCGCGCGCCTCCGCCGCGGGAGCTTGTGCCGCGCTGCCGTGATCGGTGTGTGCCGCCGCGGTATCGGCGGTGTCAGCATCGGTAGGGAATCGCAGCTCCAGGCGGGAGGCCCGCACCACGGCGTCGACGACGGGCCGGCCCACCGTGCCCGGCTCCTCGGGTGCCGCTAGCACGATATTCGCCTCACCGGGGATGAAGGACTCCATCCACGTAGCCACGCCTGCGGCGTCAAAGCCCTGACCGTCTATCTCAAGGCTGGGGGCGCCCCGTAGCGCCAAGTGGGTACCCGACTTCTCCAGGATGACCAGGCCGAAGTCCGGGATGCGTGAGAGGTGGCCACCAGTTCCCATCACAAGACGGTCAAGGATGGCAGTTAGGGACCCACCTTCATCTCGCAGCAGCCGCCACAGCCCGGCAACCAGCTCCTCGGGCACCGACTGCGGCAGCAGCAGCGCTCCCCGCGGCGTAACCGCGGCACTCCAGGTCCCTTCCATCCACAGCGTCTCGCGTTCGGCGCTCTTGTCGGTCACGTTTTCTCCTTCAACAAGTGGCTAGACGGCGCCGAGCAATCGCCGCGCTTTTGGGCAGTGTCTCATAGACGGCCGCAGCCGCCAATCGCCTTGCTCAGCGGAATTCATCACCACCCATTCAGGCATCCCGGGTCGCGTGTACAGGATCGTATGCGCAGGAGGATAGAGGCGCCCCTCCGGCCACCCGGAAGAACCCACGCTCTCATGCGGAGCCCATGCGGAAAATGCTGCGGCCCGGCACAGGCCCGTCACCGAATCACGCACTCGGTGTCCCCGAAGTACACCCGCCGCCCCCGTTCCACGACCTGCGCCTGCCCGGGGTGCAGCCGGTGGATGCCCTCGGAGTCCTCCGCATGCGTGCCGTTGGTGGAGTGCAGGTCAGTCACGCGCATACCGCCGCGCACGGGTTCCAGCAGCGCATGGGTCTTGGAGACCGAGGGGTCGTCCTGGAAGCTCGGCAGTAGGCGGCTGGTCCTGCCGGGAAGCGGGTCCGGCGCCCGGCCCAGCACCGTCGGCTGCGTAACGGTCAGCAGGTGCCCGTTGGCCGCGACCAGTTGCACCGGCTTCGGGTCGCGCTCCTGGGCGATGACCACCGTGCCCGCCATGCGGTCATACCAAGTGCGCCGCCAGCCGCCGTCGTCGGTACTCATGACCATGACCACGGGGAGCACCCCGAAGGTAGGCAGCGCCGCCAGGGAGAACAGCCAGGCGCGCTCGACCGCGGCCCACCCCGGCGGGTCCGTGGGCCGAATCGCCCGCCGCAAGCGCACGGAGACCAGCGCCTGCCCGGGGCTTGCGCCCGTACGCGCCTGGACCAGGATCATCAGCCCGGCCACGGCAGTGCCCGCAGCTAGGCGAGCGGCCGGCGGCAGCGGCACCAGTACCCCCACAGCCGCGATGAGCGCGATATCCACCACGCCGGCGATCACGCGCCTAACCCGGGAGGCTGGAAGCGGAGAGGGTGCGGAAGCGGCCACAGCAACAGCATAGGTCTTGCGGAGTCGGCTATATTGCACAGGTCTGTTAAAGGAGTAGCACAATGCAGATCGCCGTCACCCCGGATCCGGGGAGCTGGGTCGTCATCCCTGAGTTCCCCCCACCGGGATGGGCCCGTATGGAAGCGCAGACCCGCAGTCTGCTCTTAGACATGACCGGCCCGCAGTGGCGGGCCGCCTTCGCTAACCTCCTGGAGGAGCTGCGACGCACCGAACGGGGCACGGCCCTGGCCCGGCTGCTGCACGTAGGCGAGGGAGGGCACCAGATCTTCGCTGTCGACCTCAGCCTGGTGATCGCTCAGGACGACGGTTCCAAGGAGGGGCGTCGCGCCACCCAGCGCGCCCTGATCGCCGAGCTGCTGCCGCGTCCGCACGAGCCCCAGCGGCTGCGGCCAGCACCGCGAATGGCCGGCTTCCAGGCCGTCTCTGAAGACACCGAGGCAGGCACGACCAATCGCCCCAGTGCCGTCGTCGTCCTGCGCATGGCGGGCCTGCCGACGGTCCCGGTCGACCTGGTCATGAAGGCCTGGAAGGCCACTCCGGAGATTGTCGCCTCCGCGCTGGATGACATGGTCGCTCTTGGCCACGTAGTCGCCCCCGTGGAGGCCCTGCCGCGAACACCGGAGAGCTGAGCCGACCCGGACGGACGGCTTGCTCCAGCCGCCGAGCCGGTATCGGCGTTCTGCTCGTGCCGGGACCGCGCGCCCGCTGCGGCCCGGGAGTGCCTCCGGCGCCTCAGTACTCGGCGGCCTCAGCGGCTTGCAGCCATTGGGCCTCCAGGTCGGCCTGCTCGGACTCGGCCTGCGCCAGTTGCCTCCCCAGTTCGGTCAGCTCGTCGACTTGCAGCTGCGCGGAGGCCTGCTCCATGCGGCGGTGCAAGTCGTCTATGTGCGAGGTGGTCCGGTCCAGTCGGCGTTCGATGCTTGCCAGCTGCTTGCGGGCGGCATGCACGGCGGCACCATTGCGCTCCGGGGCCGGAGGGGCGCTCCGGGCTGCCGCTTCAGCATCCGCTTCCGCCTCACGGCGCAGTTGCAGGTACTGCTCCACTCCCCCGGGCAGGTCACGAATAGTCCCGTCACCGAGCAGGGCGATCTGGTGGTCGGTGACGCGTTCCAGCAGGTAGCGGTCGTGGGACACCACCACGAGGGTGCCGGGGAAGGTATCCAGCAGGTCCTCCACGGCGGTGAGGGTGTCGGTGTCCAGGTCGTTGGTGGGCTCATCCAGCAGCAGGACGTTGGGCTGCCCCATCAGCAGCCGCAGCAGCTGCAGGCGGCGCCGTTCACCACCTGAGATCTCCCCCACCCGCGTCCAGGCCCGTGAGCGGGTGAATCCCAGGCGCTCTACCAGCTGGGCGGCGGTGAGCTCCTTCCCACCAACCGTCACCCGCTCGCCAACCATGGCGACGGCGTCAACCACTCGTGCACCGGCCAGCGGATCGAGCTCATGGGTGGTCTGTGACAGGGTGGCGACCGCCACCGTCTTGCCCCGCACCACCCGGCCCCGGGTGGGGGCCTGCGTGCCCTCCAGCAGCCGTAGCAGCGTAGTCTTGCCGGCACCGTTTACACCGACGACGCCGACGCGCTCACCCGGGGCCAACCGCCAGGTCACGCCACTGAGCACCTTTCGCCTGCCATCGGGCGCGGTGGCATCCGTGAACTCCACGCTCACGTCCTCCAGCTCGATGACCTTCTTGCCCAGCCGGGCGGTGGCCATCGCGGTCAGTTCCACGGTATCGCGCGGCGGTGGCACATCGGCGATGAGGGCCTCGGCGGCGTCGATACGGAAACGCGGCTTAGAGGTGCGGGCGGGGGCGCCGCGCCGCAGCCAGGCCAGTTCCTTGCGCAGCAGGTTCTCCCGCTTCTCCGCGGCGGCCGCGGCCTGGCGGGCGCGCTCGGCACGGGCCAGCACGTAGGCGGCGTAACCGCCGTCGTAGGTCTCCACCCGCCCGGGTACCTGGGGGCGGCTGCCGCCGGGGTCGACGCCGGGTACCACCTCCCACACGTGGTTGCACACGGCGTCCAGGAACCAGCGGTCGTGGGTGACGGTAACCAGGGCGCCTGCGTCGCGCCGGCGGGAGAAGCGGGCGGACAAGTGGCGGGCGAGCCAGTCCACGCCCTCCACATCCAGGTGGTTGGTGGGCTCGTCGAGGATGACCAGCTCGGCGTCGGCGGTCAGGGTTGCCGCCAGGGCCACGCGGCGGCGCTGCCCGCCGGAGAGGGATGCGACCGGGGCGTCCAGGTCGAGGTCGGCCAGCAGCCCGGCGTGGATGTCGCGCACCGCCGGGTCGGAGGCCCACTGGTGCTCGGGAGCCTCACCGTGTACGGCACTGCGCACGGTGGCGCCGGGCGCGAATCGATCGGCCTGGGTGAGCATGACGGCTCGCATATCCCCTGCGCGCGTGACGCGACCGGCGTCTGGGGTGCGGGCGCCCGCCAGGAGCGCTAGCAGGGTGGATTTGCCGGCGCCGTTGGGGCCGAGCACGCCGATGCGCTCCCCGTCCTCGATCCCCAGGCTGACTGCGTCGAGCAGTATGCGGGGACCGACTGTGACGCGGACGGACTCGACGCCGAGCAGATGCGCCATCAGCCCACCACCCGGGCCCCGGCTACGGGGGCGTCCACGCGCAGGGCCTGGGCGACCAGTCCGGACGCGGTCAGGGCGTTGGCTACGCGCATGGCCGCGGCAGGATCGGGTGCCAGCGCGGCGATCGTAGGGCCGGATCCGGAGACGATGGCGCGCAGGGCGCCGGCGGACTCGGCCGCCGCGATGATATCCGCCAGTTGCGGGCGCAGGTCTAGCGCGGCCGCCTGCAAGTCGTTGTGCAGTGCGTCCGCCAGGGAGAACGGGTCGCCGTCGCGCAGAGCCGCGGTCAGGGCCGCCGGCACGTCGGCGGGAGCCGTGGCGCCCGGGACGAGTTCGTCGAAGCGGCGGAAGACGGCGGGGGTGGACAGGCCCTGCGCGGACGTTGCGAACACCCAGTGGTAGGTGCCGCGCGCCATTAGCGGGGTTAGCCGGTCGCCCCGGCCATGCCCGACGGCGGTGGCACCCACCAGCGGGAAGGGCACGTCCGCCCCCAGTTCGGCCGCGAGGCCCGCCAGCTCCGCCTGGCTCAGACCGGTGCCCCACAGCGCGTTGCAGGCCAGCAGGGCGGCGGCGGCGTCGGCGGAGCCTCCCGCCATGCCGCCGGCCGCGGGGACGCGCTTGCGCAGCAGCAGGTCGACGCCGTCGCCCACTCCGGTGGTCTGGGCCAGCAGGGTGGCGGCACGCACGGCCAGGTTGGCGGCGTTAGTCGGCACACCGGCGTAGGGCTCTTCCAGGGTGAGGGTGATGGCGCCGTGCAGATCAGCGGCCTGCCGACGGGCGGTGACGGTCTCGATCAGCCGTACGGCCTGGAAGACGGTGGTCAGGGGATGGTAGCCGTCGGCGGCAGGTGCGCCGACGGACAGGAACAGGTTGACCTTTCCGGGTGCCTCCACTCGCACCTGGGTGGATGAACCGGAACGGGGTGGGCGCGGGGTCCCGCCGGCTCCGGGGACGGCATGCAGTGAACTCATGCCTGAACTCATGCCTGAACTCATGCCTGAACTCATGCCTGAGTTAGTACCTGGGTGCATGTCAGGGCTCATGTCTGGCTCCCGGTGTTTGCTGTGCCGCGCGGCGGCCGCTGAGGGGCGATTAGGGGCTCTGGGTCCGACGCTGGCATCCCGGTTTCGGCGAGGGCCTGGGCGAGGGCGGCGAATGCGGTGACGTCGAGTTGTTCTCCGCGGGTAGACGGGTCGATGCCGACTGCGCGGGCGGCCGCCTCCACCTGCTCGGGGCCGCCCGCCAGGGGCGCCAGGGCCTTGCGGAGGGTTTTGCGCCTCTGGGCGAAGGCAGCGTCGATGACGGCGAATACCTGTGCGCGGGTGGCGGTGGTGGCCGGGGGCTCGCGGCGGGTGAGGGTGACGACCGCGGAGTCGACGTTGGGGACGGGCCAGAAGACGCTGCGACCGATGCGGGCGTCCCGGCGCACGGTGCCGTACCAGGCGGCCTTGACGCTGGGCACCCCGTAGGTGCGTGAGCCCGGGGCGGCGGCGAGCCGGTCGGCGACCTCCGCCTGCACCATGACGGTGGCGGTGCGCAGGCCTGGTAGGGCCGCCAGCACGGTGAGCAGTACGGGGACGGCCACGTTGTAGGGCAGATTGGCGACCAGCCGGGTGGGTGGGGCGGCGCCATCCGGTAGCGGCAGCGTCTCGGGGCTGCTGATGGTCAGGGCGTCGGCGGCGAGTACGACCAGGCGATCCGCGGCGGCTGGCAAGCGGCTCGCAACGGTGAGCGGCAGGGCGCGGGCCAGTACGGGGTCGACCTCGACGGCGATTACTCGCGCACCCGTCTCAAGTAGTGCCAGTGTCAGGGAGCCGAGCCCGGGACCGACCTCCAGTACGGTCTCCCCCGGTTGGACCCCGGCCAGGCGCACGATGCGGCGCACTGTGCCGGCGTCGTGAACGAAGTTCTGCCCGCGGGACTTAGCTGGTCGTAATTCCAGCGCTGCGGCGAGGCGCCGGATGTCGGCGGGGCCGAGCAGTCCGGGGGCGGGCTCGCTGGTGTCGGGCGTGGGCACGGGCCCAGCCTATGTCAGGAGCGGCGGCGGGGACGCCGCGACCAACCAGCACCCTGCGGCGGCGGGGACGCCGCGACCAACCAGCACCCTGCGGCGGCGGGGACGCCGCGACCAACCAGCACCCTGCGGCGGCGGGGGATGTATCAGGTGGCAGGCGGCGCTACCGCGCGGTGCGTCGGCTCCGGTCAGAGTAGGCCGAGCTGGGCGGCGCAGTGCGGCCACTGCCCCCAGCCTGCCTGGGCCTGGAGCTTCTTGGCCATGGCGGTCTGGGTGGCGGCGTCGGCCTCATGCGGGTAGCCGGTCCCGCCCATGGCCCGCCAGGTGGGCAGGGAGAACTGGTACAGGCCGTAGAAGCCGTTCCCGGTGTTGGTGGTGGGGTTACCGCCGGACTCGCACTGGGCCAGGGCCGCCCATACCGAGTCGTCACCGGCGGAGGAGCCCGCGGAGGAACTGCTTCCGGTGGAGCCGCCGGAGGATCCCGAGCCCGATGCCGTGGCGCCGCCCCCGCTGGAGCCGCCGGTGGATTCCGTGGCGGCGTCGGTGGATGCGGTGGCGGCGTCATCCGCGACGCTGCCGGTGCCTACCAGCACGACCTCGTCGACCCGTTCGGTTACGACCGCCCGGGAGACCACCTCACGCGCGATCTCCTTGCCGTCCACGCTCGTTACCTGGTAGACCACTCGCGTGACTCCGGCCACACCCTTGGTCTCCACCTTCGTCTCGCCCTCGGGCAGGGAGTCGGTCTGCTGCTCTACCCGTCCGAACTCCTCCGTCACGTCCTCGGCGACCGCGGAGACCGTGGTCTGGTCACCGCCGACCACCAGGTCCGTGCCCTCTCCCGCAGCGACGTCCCCGGCGGTGATGTCCGCGCTTGCCGCCGAGGCCACGACGACGGTCTCCGGCAGGGTCTCGACGTCACCGCCCGGGGCGGTGGCCTGCACTGCGGCGTAGGCACCACCCGAGACGGACAGGGCCAGGGCCGCGGCCACGCCTCCGGCACGTAGCAGGCCGGGTTTGAGCAGATCTTTGACGGGTGTCATGGGGTCCTTTCTCGGTGGCGGCAGCCACCGAACCACTGATCTCGTGATCTCGGTGCCTACCGGACTTCACGCTAGCGAAGCCCACAAGGCCCGGCAATGACATAGGTCACGAGTTGGCGTATGCCCCACGCCGCTCCGGGGCGGCCCGGGCGGAACCGCATGGACTTGCCGGGCGCCGCGGCGACGTGTAGCGGGGTCGCGCGGCATGTGAGGCGTGGCCTGCATTCCTGCATGGTGCCGCTCACGGCAGGGGGTGTGAGGGGCGCGTGCGCCGCGCAGCAGTTCCCGCGGGTGCACCCGCCGAGGCCGGTACGCAGCCGCGGCTGTGGCGGTCAGTACCAGCCGGTGGACTCCGAGTGCGCCCAGGCGGAGCAGGGGCTGCCGTAGCGCTCGGAGATGTAGCCCAGCCCCCAGGTGATCTGAGTGGTGGGGTTGGTGGCCCAGTCGGAGGCCACCGAGCTCATCTTGGAGCCCGGTAGCGACTGCGGAATGCCGTAGGCGCCGGAGGAGGGGTTCTGGGCCTGGTAGTTCCAGCCGGACTCGCGGTTCCACAGGCTGACCAGGCAACTGAACTGGGAGTCGTCCCAGCCGTAGGAGGACATCATCGACTTGGCGATGGACTGCGCCGAGGCGGCTGTGGTGCCGTCACCGGAGGCCGTTGCGGTGGTGGTGGTGCTGGAAGTGCCCTCCGAGCTTGAGGAGTCGGTCGTGTCGGCGCTGCCGGTGCCGACCAGCACCACCTCGTCAACCCGCTCGCTGACCACCGCACGGGAGACCACCTCGCGGGCGATCTCCTTGCCGCCCACGCTTGTCACCCGGTACACCACCCGGGTGACCCCGTTGACTCCCTCGGTCTCCACCTCGGTCTCACCCTCGGCGAGGGAGTCGGTCTCCTTCTCCACCTGCTCGAACTCGTCGGTCACGTCCTCGGTGAGCGATGAGACCTCGGCCACGTCACCGCCAACTACCAGGCCCTCGGCCACGTCCTGGCCCGAGGCTGAGAACGCCTGCATGCGCGCCTGGGACTCGGTGAGGGGGGCGATGTCCGACTCGCCGAACTGAGTAGCGGCGTAGGCGCCGCCTGAAACCGCCAGTGAGAAGGCTGCGGCCACCCCGCCCGCGCGGTACATCACCGGGGATACGGAGGTCTTCGCCGGACCTGCGGCGCGGCGGCGGCCATGCGCTTCAGTAGTGCTAGTGAGGCTCTTCGAGGCTAGGGCTCCGAGCTCAACCAGGGTTGTGCTCAAGGAACTGCTCTGGGAGTGACGACCCACGGGAATTCTTCCTAACGGTTGACAACTGCTGATCACGCTAACCGACTACGCGTCACCTCAGCAACATAACCTGACCCATTTCACAGCCATGTGCCGTAGACCTGAGCGGTGTTGCGCTCCAGCACCACGCCCATATCCGCCTCGCTCATGCCGCGCAATTGTGCGAGAAAACGCACCGTGTCGGGCATCAGGTAGGAGCCGTTGGGGCGGCCGCGCCAGCGCCCCGGAGGCAGGTAGGGGGCGTCGGTCTCCACCAGCAGCAGCTCGTCGGGCACGGCCGCGATGGCCGAACGCAGCTCGTCGTTAGCCGGGTAGGTGATGGGCCCGGCCACGGAGGCGTACCAGCCGTGCTCGGCGCAGGCCTCGGCCAGGGCCACTCCCCCGCTGAAGCAGTGGAAGACCGTGCGCTCGGGGGCGCCGTCGGCCTCAAGAATCTCGACGCATTCGGCGTGGGCGTCGCGGTCGTGGATCTGCAGCGGCAGGTCCAGCTCCTTCGCCAGGGCGATGTGGTCGCGGAAGGCGTCACGCTGGACGGCGGCGCCGCGCGGGCCGGTGCGGAACAGGTCCATGCCGGTCTCCCCGACGGCGACGACGGCGTCCCGGTTGCCGCGTACCAACGCCTCCAGTCGGCTCATGGCCTCATCGAGGGGCTCGTCGTGGTGGGGCCGGTGCACGGGCTCCAGGCCGTCGGGGCCGATCTCCCGCACCCCGGCGTGGGCGACGGCCTCGTTGGGGTGGACGGCCAGGGCGACCCGTACGCCGGGAAGCTCGCGCGCCAGGGCGAGGCTCGGCGTCCAGGTGGGCGTTTCGCATGCGGAGGTGATGATGCCGGTGACTCCGACTGCGGCCGCCCGGGCTACCAGTTCGGCGGCGTCCAGCGGCGCGTCGGCACCGGGCCCGGCGGCGACCTCTCCGGGAACCGGCAGGTGGGTGTGGTTATCGGTGACGGGTGCCGCCAGGGGTGTGACGGCGTCGGCGGGCGGCCAGGAGCGGTCGCGGTGCTTGCGGCTCATGCGCCGGTGACGTCGTCGGGCTGGGAGTTGGCGTAGCGGGCCAGCTCCTCCTCCACGATGCCCTCGTCGAGCTTGACGAAGACGGGCCTCGGCTTGGCGATCGGAGTGCCGACCACCACGGCGTGGCGCTCCCACGTGGGCACGCCGCCGTAGTCGCCGGTGATGATCGGGTAGCCGGTCCGCCCGGCGAAGGCCTCGGGCAGTACCTGCTGGTCGAGCTCGTCCACCTCCTCGATCCGGGGCATGGGGGCGAGGTCGCCGTCGCCGCCCATGACGCGGTCGACGTCGTTGGCGGCGTGCGGCAGGAACGGGGAGAGCATGAGGTTCAGGTCCGTTACCACCTGGGCGAGCGTGTGCAGCACGGTGGCCAGGCGCCGATGGGCGGGGCTGCCCTCCTCCCCCTTGAGCTTGAAGGGCTCGGTGTCGGCAATGTACTTGTTCGCCTCACCCACCAGCCGCATGGCCTCCGCGAGCGCGGCCTTCTGCCGGTGGTGGCGGATCAGGTCGCCGACGGTGGCGAAACCGGCGTCGACGACGTCCAGCAGGGCCCGGTCCACGTCCTCCAGCTCGCCGGGCGCGGGGATGGCGCCGAAGCGCTTGTGGATCATGGCGGCGGTGCGGTTGACCAGGTTGCCCCAGCCGGCCACCAGCTCGCCGTTGGTGCGGCGTACGAACTCCGCCCAGGTGAAGTCAGCGTCGGCGGTCTCGGGGCCGGCGGCGCAGATGAAGTAGCGCAGGGCGTCGGCCTGGTAGCGGGCCAGGAAGTCGCGCACGTAGATGACGATGCCGTGGGAGGAGGAGAACTTGCGGCCCTCCATGGTGAGGAACTCACTGGAGACAACCTCGGTGGGCAGGTTCAGCACGCCCATGTCACCGCTCTCGCCACCGCGATCGCCCTGGCCGTTGTAGCCGAGCAGTTCGGCGGGCCAGATCTGGGAGTGGAAGACGATGTTGTCCTTGCCCATGAAGTAGTAGGACAGGGCCTGCGGGTCGTTCCACCACTGGCGCCAGGCGTCGGGGTCGCCGCTGCGGCGCGCCCACTCGATGGAGGCCGACAGGTAGCCGATGACGGCGTCGAACCACACGTACAGGCGCTTGTTGGGCTGGTCCTCCCAGCCGGGGATGGGGATGCCCCAGTCGATGTCGCGGGTCATGGCGCGCGGCCGGATCTCCGCCAGGATGTTCTTGGAGAAGCGGATGACGTTGGGCCGCCAGGCGCCGGAGGCCTCCCGCTCGTCCAGCCAGACACCCAGCGCGTCGGCCAGGGCGGGCAGGTCCAGGAACCAGTGGGAGGACTCCACGAACTCGGGGGTCTCCCCGTTGATGCGGGAGTGGGGGTCGATCAGGTCGGTGGGGTCGAGCTGGTTGCCGCAGGTGTCGCACTGGTCGCCGCGGGCTCCGGCCGAGCCACAGATCGGGCAGGTGCCCTCGATGTAGCGGTCGGGCAGGGTGCGGCCGGTGGAGGGGGAGATGGCGGAGCGGGTGACCTGCTCGACCATGTAGCCGTTGTCTCGCACGGTGCGGAACATGTCCTGCACCACCCGGTAGTGGTTGCCGGCGGTGGTGCGGGTGAACAGGTCGTAGGACAGGCCCAGGGCCACCAGGTCCTCAACGATGAGCCGGTTGTTGCGGTCGGCGAGCTCGCGCGGGCTGATGCCCTCCTCGTCGGCGGCCACCAGGATGGGGGTGCCGTGCTCGTCAGTGCCGGAAACCATGAGGACGTCGTGGCCGGCCATGCGCATGTAGCGGGAGAAGACGTCGGAGGGGACGCCGAATCCGGCGACGTGTCCGATGTGGCGGGGACCGTTGGCATAGGGCCAGGCGACGGCGGAGAGGATACGGCTCATGGGGGCAGCCTATCCGTTCTGGCGGCCGGGGGCGCCCCGGGTTGTTCTCCCCCTGTGTTTGCGGCTCCGGCACCCCTATGGTGGCGGCGACGAGCACGCCAGGTGTGCGTCATCGACCTTGGAGGAGATCGCGATGCCCCGACCGCCCGCGTTAGGAGCACCGCGAGTCCTGTTGCGCATCGGCGTAGTCCTGTGCCTGGTGGCGCTGGCCGCGCTGGTCATCTGCCTGCCCATGAAACACCCCATCAGGGACCTGCGGGTGCTGGAGCTGGATTCGGCTGGCGAGACCACTGTGCGCCTTGACGGCCAGACAACATATGGACTGTGGGATACCGGAACCGCCGACTGCACCGTCACCGGGCCGGACGGGGAGGAAGTCGCGGTCCTTCCGCCGTCGGAGGAGACGCCAGTGGCCGATCATCGGATTCTCGGAGTGATCGAGGTCGAGGCGACCGGCGATCACACCTTCACGTGCTCCGGGCGGAGGATATCGGTGGGGCGCCTGACCGACCTCCGGATCGTCGACTGCGGTTGGTGGGGAGTGATCGCCGCCACCTGTATGGGCCTCATCGGACTGCCGCTGGCTACGCTCGGGGGGTCTTTGGCACTTTATCGGCAATAGGCGCGTCAGGCTGAACCGGCGCGGCCCCGCCGCAACCACCCGGGAAGTCGTCCGGGATTAGTCGGCGCGCCAACGTCGACCTGCTTCCCGACAACGTCTCGCGTCGCTCACGGAGGCCCCGCGGGCGACACGGCACGTATCGTGAGCGTGATGACACGGCGACCGACGCCACCAACCCCTACCGCACCGGAGTACCCCATGGCCAATCCCCCTTCTCCCGGCTCCCCCTACGCGCACGCGCCCCAGGGCGCAGGCCCTACCAGCCCTTACGGCCCTGCCGCACCGGCCGCGAAGGGACGTAAGGGACCACTGATCCTGCTGCTGTCCGGCGTGCTGCTGATTGTGGCCGCAGTTGTGCTCATCGTGGTGTTCACGGGTATGGCGGCCCGAACCGTGGGCGGCCTGCAGCCGATTTCCGCCAATGGATCGACCGCGGTGCAGCTCGAGCCTACGGCTGTGTACGGCCTGTACGGTAACGGGGACTCGCAGTGCACCGTGACCGCCGCGGACGGCACGGAGGCGGAGGTGAGCGGGCCGTCGTCTAACGTCACTGTCAATGAGCGGCGACTGTTCGGGGTTGTTGAGGCAGGCGTGTCCGGCGACTACACGGTCACGTGCACGACTGACGTCCCCGGAGAGGACGTTTACTTCGGTGAGCTCATCGACGCTCAGGCCATCATGCACAGCGTGTTCAGCATCTTCCTGGTTGTGGGCCTGCTCGTCGCTGGCCTGCCCCTGACCATCGCCGGGGTCATCTGGCTGGTTGCCCGCAGCGCGCACAATAAGCGGGCGCTACAGGCCCAGTCCTCCGCGCCCTTCTCCGGGCGTCCCGGATTCTGAGTCGCCAGGGGCAGTAGGCTGCAGTCAAACGTAGAATTCGTAGGCGAAGCAGCGCCGTGACCGCAACATGAATCCGAGGTGGCAGACGTGACGGTGTGGAATCAGCCCGGCCCGGTTGGCGGTGGCTCACCGCAGCCGCCCCGGGGGGTGGACTCAGATGGCCTACCGTCCCTGAAGGTGCCGCGTATCCTGACGATCGCGGGCGTGGTCACGCTGCTCGTGGGGATCGGTTTATTCGTCACCGCGGTGCAGACGGCGCCGAGCGTGCTGGAGAAGAACGCGGTAGACGTGGAGGATGACGGCACACCGACCGCGCTGATCCTGCTCGCGGACACCGAGTACGGCTTCTATTCGGAAGATGCCAATACCACCTGTACGGTCAGCGACCCCGCAGATACGGTCCTGGATGTTTATCAGCCCGATCACAAGAGCGGACAGCCGCCGCAGGTGCTGGGTTTCCGCTCCACCGACGCCGGTACTTACACGGTTGCCTGCAACGGCGATGCCACAATCACCATCAACGTCTCCAACGTCTCCCCGGAATGGGATAGCAGCGCCCGGCTCGCACTCGCCTCCATCCCCTTCGCCTTGGCGGGGGCTGCCATCACGACGGGCGGAGCAGTCTGGCTGATACTGCGCAGGCGCAAGCGCTCACGCATGGTCGTTTCCCGGCTCTTCGCGCCAGGCCATGCGGGCGCGCCGGCATTCACGGCCTTTCCCCCGGACGCCGGCGCCGTTCACCCGGACGCGACGGCACCGGCCCCGGGCGCATACGCATCGCCACAGCCGCCTAGTGCCCCGTCGGCAACCATGCCGCCTCCAGCTACGCCGGCGCCGCCTGCCGCGAACCCGCCGGCGCCCAACAGTTACGGCTTCGCACCCCAGCAAGTGGTTTACCGTCCCCTCACTCCACCCGATGGCGAGCAGGGCTCCTGACACCTGGCACTCCGGGCGGCCTCCTCCGCCCAGTTGTCGCTCCTTAAGCGCCTGATCAGGCTTCGGCCGCGGGGCCCGTTCCTGCGGCGCGCGCTGCGAGGGCGGCCCGGTAGACCTCGTTCGGGCGAGCGCCCGCCTGGGAGGCCACCTGGGCGGCCGCTGCCTTGAGCCGCATGCCTCCTGCGGCGAGGCGCAGCGCCTGGGCGGCAGCGGTTGCCACGTCAACCCGGCGTGGCGGCGCGCCCGCGACTACCAGCACGACTTCTCCTAGCACACCCGCGGCGGTGGCGTCCGCCAATTCACCCAGGCTTGCCCGCCGCACCTCCTCATGCGTCTTGGTCAGCTCGCGGCACAAGGCGGCTCGCCGGTCCGCGCCGAAGGCCTCCGCCATGGCGAGCAGCGTCTCGTGAGTTCGGCGAGGCGATTCCAGGAACACCATGGTGCGCGGCTGATCGGCGAGTTCAGCCAGGGCTCGGCGCCTGTCACCGGCCTTGCGCGGAAGGAATCCCTCAAAGGTGAAGCGGTCGCTGGCAAGACCGGACAGCACCAGGGCGGCGAGCACTGCGGACGGCCCTGGCGCCACGGTCACAGGTACGTCGGCACCGGCGGCAGCCACAACGAGCCGGAAACCCGGGTCGGAGATCCCGGGCATGCCAGCGTCGGACACGACTAGCACCGATTGCCCCGCGCGGGCGGCCTCCAGCAGTTCCGGGATTCTGTCCGCCTCATTGTGCTCGTGGAATGCCAATACCCGCCCGGTGACACGTGCTCCCATGCGGTGAGCGAGGGCGAATAGGCGGCGTGTGTCCTCTGCGGCCACCACCTCGGCCTGCTCCAGGGCGGCGCGCAGGCGGGCAGAGGCGTCGGCCACGTTTCCGATCGGGGTGGCGGCCAGAGTAATGACTCCCGGCTGCGGTGCGGCGCGGTCCGGCGGTTCTGGGTCCGCCTGCGCGGGTGGCGCGGCGTTCGCAACCCCGGCGGGCGGGGTGGCGTCGCTCATGTCGTTATTCATGGCCTCAGTATGACGGGCCGCCATAGACTCGCAGACGTGACTTCACCCTGTGCTGCTTCACCGGATGATCCCAGCATGCTCGCTCACCCTGGCGCGTCTTCCCAGGCGGCCGAGTCGGGGCTGCAGACCCAGCCAGCCGACGGCGCCCCGGTAGACGATTCTGCGGCGTCCGACGCGGGCGCCTGCGCCAGTGGCGCCCCGCTAAGCGCCTATCCCCCTGCTGTCCTGGGTATTGACGCCGATCCGGCAGCACCGCGCAGCGAGGATCAGCTGCGCTCCCTGCTGGGCCTGGAGCCGGTCGAGGGCGCGCCCTTGCCTCGGCAGGTGCGAGTGAATGGCTGGATAGCCACGGTTGTGGCGGGTGTAGTGGCTGCGTTCACCCGGCTGGTTGGGCTGGGACACCCGCATCAGCTCATGTTTGACGAGATTTACTACGTCAAGGACGGTTATGCGCTGTGGCACAACGGGTACGAGTCGACGTGGTCTGACGACGCCAATGAGCTGTTCGCCCGCGGAGACTTCTCCGCATTGACAACGGAACCAAGCTATGTGGTCCACCCGCAGCTGGGGAAGTGGCTGATCGGCCTGGGAATGCAGATATTCGGGGCGGATTCGCCTTTCGGGTGGCGTTTCATGCCTGCGCTGGCGGGCATACTGACGGTAATCATATTGGCGCGCCTGACGCTGCGACTGACTCGTTCTCCGCTGCTGGCGGGCTTGGCAGGCCTACTACTGGCCATCGACGGCGTCGGGATAACCGAGTCCCGCATCGGTCTGCTGGACATTTTCATCGGCCTGTTCGCCACCGCCGCGCTGTACTGCCTGGTTCGTGATCGCGAGTGGTCGCGGGCGCGGCTGGCTGCGGACCTCGCGGGCACACTCCCGGATTTTAGAGCGCCCCGAGCGCATTTGCGTCCGTGGCTACTGGCGACCGGGCTCATGTTGGGCCTGACCTGCTCAATCAAGTGGTCGGGAGCCTACCTGTTGGCGGCGGTTGGAGTCCTCGTGGTCGCGTGGGATACCCAGGCGCTGCGGCGGGTGCAGGCTAGGGCCTGGTTCCTGGAGGGTCTTGTCGCGCGGGGCGTGGGTGACTTCATTCGTCTGGTGCCGGTGGCCTTCGTCGTGTACCTGGTCGCCGGCTGGGGATCGTGGTTCCTGCACGACGGCGCCTACCGGGATTGGGCGCAGGTGCAGCGGGCCGAGCAGGGGTCTGTAGCGCGCGGGTGGTTGCCGGATGCACTCAACAGCCTGCTTGAGTATCACCTGTCGATGTACAACTTCCACGTCCAACTGGACAGCGAGCATCCATACATGTCCAAACCGATCGGCTGGCTCTTGCAGTTGCGGCCGACGTCGTTCTACTGGCTCAGTGAGCAGGAGATGTCTGGTGCGGACTGCGGCTCAGACCGTTGCATCCAGGCCATCACCTCGATCGGCAACATCCCCATCTGGTGGGGCGCGGTGCTGGCACTGCCATTCGCCGTCGTGGTGCTCGGCGCCCGCAATCGAGACTGGCGCATCTGGGTCCCCCTGATCGGCTACGTCGGCCTGTACCTGCCGTGGTTCATCTACTCCAAGCGGACCATCTTCACCTTCTACACCGTGGCCTTCGTTCCGTGTGTGGTGCTGATCCTGGTCCTGTCCGTCGGCTCGGTTGCAGGCTTGCTCAGGCCCGTGCCCGGCTCGGTGCTGGCCCGGCGTGAGGCGCAGTTGCTGGCCGAGGGGCGTGTCGGCCCGGGGCGCCCGTGGCCCCGGGGCCCGGTGGCGTCCTTCTTCGGTTTCGGTTTGCGTCCGGGCCGCATTCACCTGCCGTCCACCTGGACCGGCGTTCCGACATGGCGGGTACGCTCCGAAGGCGTCGCTCTTATTGGCAGCCTCCTAGTGACTGCGGCAACGTTCGCCTTGCTGTGGTCACCGATATGGACTGGTAAGACTGTGCCCTACACGTTCTGGCTCTGGCACATGTGGTTGGAGTCTTGGGTCTGACTGCTCGAAGGGCGATGATCTAAGG
>NZ_PIZC01000048.1:0-642 GCF_019325145.1 Actinomyces sp. 594 | reverse complement strand
GGCGCTCGGCCCTGAAAGGGCCGAGCGCCGGGCGGGGTTGATGAGCAGCAGACCGCGCCGCCTGGGGTCAGTCCCGATGTCTGTTCCGGTGCCCGTGGCAAAGGGGACCCCCACCCCGCTGAGGGTGCGTAACGAGCGCCATCACCCCGCCTGCCGCTCGAGACGGCACCGCTTACCACGCCTGCACATGGCTCCCAGCCGGGTCAACCACTGATCCTTGCGACCCGAATACCGTCCAACACGACCGAGGCCCCTCCGCGGAGCCTCGCAGCTCGTCATGCGCCCCGCTAACACGGGGAGAGAACGGCTCGAGCGTATTTGTTCGGGAAGCTCGGCTACTACTTGCGCCGACACTCTACGAGCCAATAGAGCCCGCGCCGATAGAAACGGTCAAAGCGAACACAGAGAGTCATTCGGCTGTGAACGATCTCAGAGGGAATCAAAGGAACGGCTAGCCCAACCCATGGTTCAAGGCCTATAGCAGGCAACTCGTGCCGCAACTCGCGCGGCCGCCCGGGCCGAGGACCTCCCCAAGCGACCTGATCGCCCTGGGGTTGTGTGTGTGGTTGTGGGTGGGTGGGTGTGCCGGCGGTGTCCTACTCTCCCGCCCGCCTGTCGGGGGCAGTACCATTGGCGCTGGGG
>NZ_PIZC01000047.1:0-16662 GCF_019325145.1 Actinomyces sp. 594 | reverse complement strand
ATCACAGTACCTTTCGGTGACGCGACGTACCCCTACCGTACGAACCGTCACCACCAGGTACGAATCGTCGACCAGAACGTACGAACCGTCATGCGAAGTGACGAATCGTCACCGAAAGGTACGAAGCGTTGATGCGAAGTGACGAACCGTCGCGGGAAGTGCCGAACCGTCACGCGGGGCGCACCAGCGCGCACGATCAGCCCGGTCCCCGCCCCTCGCGGCACCGCACGACCCCGCCGACCTGAGCACGGCCACCACACCGCAGCCCAGCCCGAACCTCCACACCCGCAAACCCGAAGAGCCGGACAAGCATGGTCCAGGCGGGAGGCTCGCGGGCGGCGTCGGCGATCCTTAACGCCCCGAATTCGCGTCAGTGCCGCTCGGTAGCCTGCACCCATGACTACCACGAAGTCAGTCAGGGCGCGCACCTCCTACGTGTGCACCGAATGCGGCTGGAACAGCCCCAAATGGCTCGGACAGTGCCGTGAGTGCCGCGCCTGGGGAACGCTGGAGGAATTCGTAGAGTCGGCTCCGGGTGGAGTCGGTTCCCCCGGACGCGTTCCCGCGGTGGCGACGGCCGTCCGCCCCGCCGCCTCCGCTCGTCCCATCGCGGAGGTGAGCGCGGACGAGGCCCGCGCCCGCTCCACCGGCGTGGGTGAGCTGGACCGGGTACTGGGCGGCGGCGTCGTGCCCGGCGCAGTGGTGCTGCTGGCGGGAGAGCCCGGCGTCGGTAAGTCCACGCTGCTGCTGGACGTTGCAGCCAAGGCGGCCGCCGCCTCCCGCGAGCGCGGGCAGGGGCCGGTGCTGTATGTGACCGGGGAGGAATCAGCCAGCCAGGTGCGGCTGCGTGCCGAGCGCATCGGCGCCATCGATCCAGCGCTGCTGCTAGCGGCCGAGACCGAGCTCGGGGCGCTGCTCGGGCACGTGCGGGACGCCACCCCGTCCCTGCTGATCGTCGACTCGATTCAGACCATCGCCTCCGCCCAAGTAGAGGGCGGAGCGGGCGGGGTCACCCAGGTGCGGGCGGTGACGAGCGCCCTCATCCAGGTGGCCAAGGAGCGCGCCATTCCGGTACTGCTGGTCGGGCACGTGACCAAGGACGGCGGCATCGCGGGGCCACGGGTGCTGGAGCACCTGGTAGATGTCGTCTGCCAGTTCGAGGGCGACCGCCACGCCCGGCTCCGGTTACTGCGGGCGGTGAAGAACCGCTATGGCCCCACCGATGAGGTCGGCTGCTTCGACCTGGGCGAGCGCGGCATTGTCGGCCTGGCCGACCCCTCGGGCCTGTTCCTGTCGGCGGCGCGCAGCGAGGTGCCGGGCACATGCGCCACGGTGACGCTAGAAGGGCGCCGCCCCATGCCGGTGGAGATCCAGGCGCTGGTGGCCGGAACCGCCGCAGGCTCGCCACGCCGCACCACTTCCGGGGTGGACCACTCCCGGGTGGCGATGGCGCTGGCCGTGCTGGCGGCTCGTCTGAGGCTGGATACGTCGAGTACGGACGTGTACGTGTCCACCGTGGGCGGGGCGCGGGCAGTCGAGCCGGCCACGGACCTGGCGGTGGCGATCGCGGTCGTATCCGCCGCCCGGAACCTGCCCACTCCCCCCGGGCTGGTGGCCTTCGGGGAAGTGGGGCTGACCGGAGAGGTGCGCGCCACCGTGGGCGTGCAGCGGCGGCTGGCGGAGGCGGCACGTCTCGGCTTCGACCGGGCTATTGTGCCCCTGGCAGGCTCCCAGGAGCTGCGGGGCGTCGACGGCGTCCACATCCTTCCGGTGGCGCATCTCAGTGAGGCCGTCGGAGCCGCCCTGCCACGCAGCTGAGACCACCAGCCGGGGCGGGGCCGCTTGCAGGATGCAAGTGGTGCCGCGCTCAGCGCGACCTGTGTCACGGCGGCTGGCCGCCCCGGCGGTTAGCATGATGCGGCACCGGTCCGGCGCCTGCACCAGTGGGCGCGCCCGGACCATTCTCAGGAGAGACCCATGACCGACACCCCAGTCAACCTGCTGCGCGAGACGCTCGCGCTCGTCGCCCCCGGCACCGTCCTGCGCGACGGGCTGGAGCGCATTCTGCGGGGGCGCACCGGGGCCATCATCGTGCTCGGCTTCGACGAGACGGTAGAGGCGATCTCCTCGGGCGGCTTCCGGCTGGACGTCGAGCTGACCGCCGCCCAGCTGCGCGAGCTGGCCAAGATGGACGGCGCCGTGATCGTGGACCGCGCCAATAACCGCATCCGCCGCGCCAACGTGCAGCTGCTGCCCAACGCCTCCATCGAGACCGCCGAGGCGGGCATGCGCCACCGCACCGCCGAGCGCGTCGCCCGGCAGACCGGCCACCCGGTGATCTCGGTGAGCCAGTCGATGCGAATCATCTCCCTGTACGTGGACGGGCGCCGGCACGTGATCGAGCCGAGCGAGGCGATCCTGGCACGCGCCAACCAGGCACTGGCCACCCTGGAGCGCTACAAGGCGCGGCTGGACAAGATCTCCGGCGGCCTGGACGCCCTGGAGATTGAGGACCTGGTCACGGTCCGCGATGTCACCGCCGTACTACAGCTCCTGGAAATGGTGAGTCGCATCGGCTCCGACATCGACGGCTACGTGGTCGAGCTGGGCACCGACGGGCGGCTGCTCGCCCTGCAGGTGGAGGAGCTGACCCGCGGGCTCATGGCCGAGCGCGACTTCCTACTGTCCGACTACCTGCCACAGGGGCTGGACACCACCACGGTGGACGCACGCCTGAAATGGGTGGGCTCCCCCGCCCTGCTGGACCTGGCCATGGTGGCCCGCTCCATGGGCCTCGGCGGCGCCGACGGGCAGGACCTAGACGCCGCCGTCTCACCCCGGGGGCTGCGGATCCTCGCCAAGATTCCACGACTACCGCTAGTCACAGCGCGCGCCGTGGTAGACAACTGGGGCTCGCTGCAGGCCGTGCTGGGGGCAACCGTAGAGGAGCTGCAGGCGATCGACGGCGTCAGCGCGCGCCAGGCCCGCACCCTGCGCGACGGCCTGTCCCGCCTGGCCGAGGTATCCATCGCCGACCGCTACGCGTGAGCGCGCGGTGCGTCTCAGCACCGAAGCGGATACCCATGCTTCCCCATGCTGTGGGCGCCTGCTGCGGCCAGTCACCAACCTGAGCGCCCGCCCCGCCCCAGGGCGTACCGATAAGCCAGGAGCACCGGTCATTCGATAACGAAGACATGGTCCTCGGTCAGGTCGGCACCGTCCAGCTGGATGCGTACCCGGTAAGTACCTGCGGAGGCAGCGTCTCCGGCTGCGGACGCAGGCGACTGCCCCGCAGCGTCCTCCGCATCCTGCGCGTCCTGCGTCTCCTGCGCCTCTCCGCTCCCGGCGCCGTCGCTGCCCTCGGCAGTCGCCTCGGCCGTAGCGGTCTCGGTAGCCTCCGCAGATGCCTCGCCCGTAGCCGCATCGGTGGCCGTCGGCGTCGCGGTGCCTGACGCCGTGGCGGCAGGAGCGCACTGCGACGAGGCCACATTGCCGTCCCAGATGATGGTGGCGGCAGCGGCATCGCCCGGAGCCACAAGCAGGCGCCGGCTAGTGGGGGTGAAGGGGCAGACCGTCGACTGCCAGACCGTCTGCCCCCCAGAGGTGATGAGGGCGCCGACGTGCTCGCCACCCAGGTCCAGCAGGCAGGCCTCTGAGCCGTTGTTGTTGACCGTCACGTTCAGCGTCATGGAACTGCCGCTGGAAATCGAGTCCGGCGACGTGAATGTGACGTCCAGGTCGCCCGCGGCACAGTCCCCGGGGATGGCGTAGGTAGTGGCCACATGCGCGGCAGCGGCATCGTCCTGCGCCCGGATCGTGTTACGCGCCCAGACGGCAGCAGACAGAATTCCGCCGGAGATCCCGGCCAGCAGCGCAACGCCGATAAGCAGTGCCACCAGGCGGCGCAGCCAGTAGCGCGGCCGCTGCGGACGAGCCTGGCGGCGGCTGTCGGCAAGCCTGCGCCCCCGGCCCCGCCCGCCCGGGTATCCGGCACCCGGCCTTGCTGCGGAGCGATTACCCCTGCCACGGCCGCCCCGCTCTAACGGGCTGCCGACGCCGGAGCGCGAGCGCGCCGCCGAGCGGGCGGTCTGCCCTCGGCCGGTACGGGCCGTGCGCGCAGGGCGGGCGCCCGGACGACCATCCTGGGTGGTCACGGTACGCTGTGCGCGCGCCCGCCCGCGAGGCGCCTGCCTGGAGGCCGCAGGGGAGGAACCCGAACGGGAACCGCCGCCACTAGGCGTTCCTGAGCGGCCACTGCCCGAGCGGGGCGGCCTGGCACCGGAGGACCTGGAACCACTGCCTGCCGACGGCGTCCGCCTGGAACCTCCGGAGCGGCCGGACTGAGCGCGACCTCCCGTGCCGCGGCCGCGACCACCACCGCGGGAGCCGTCGCCCCTGTTCCGTCCCTGCGCCATAAGGCCGACTGTACCGGCGCCAGCCCCTCTCCCCGGTCACCGCCCCGCCCGGCGCGGCCGCACTGCGACCCCAGTAACCGGTGGCGGGACGGCCCGCCGCCTGAACGCGAGCGACATCCCCCGCCTCCCCCGTACAGCTCACCTCACCGAGCAGCTCCTGCGGGCGTCCCCTCAGTCGTCCAGCTCCAGCAGCATGCGGGTATTGCCCAGGGTGTTGGGCTTGGCGCGGGCCAGGTCGAGGAACTCGGCGACGCCGTCGTCGTGGCTGCGCAGCATCTCCACGAAGATGTCCGTGCCCACGGGGGTGCCCTGAATCTCCTTGAACCCATGGGCGGCGAAGAAGTCCACCTCGAAGGTCAGGCAGAATACGCGCCGCAGCCCCAGGGCCCGGGCACGGTCCAGCAGGTTGTTCAAGATCGCGTGGCCGACGCCGTGGTGCAGGTGGTCGCGGCGCACCGCCAGCGTGCGCACCTCCGCGATGTCATCCCACATGACGTGCAGGGCGCCGCAACCGATCAGGCCGGACTCCTGCGCGCCGTCGAGCCTGCCCGCTCCCTCCGCGACGGTGAACTCCTGGATGTCCTCGAAGTAGTTGATCAGGTCCTTGCCGATCAGGATGCGCCGCTCCGCGTACGGGCGCACGAGTTCAGCGATGGCACGCGCATCGGCGGGACGCGCCGGGCGCAGCACGGTACGGAAGGCGGCGTCCTTGAAGCGCTCGGGCAGCCGAGTGGTGAGGTCGGGCGCGGCCACGGGCACCGGCTGTGATGGCGCCGACGGCGCCGCGGGCGGCCGCGCCGACGGGCCGCCGCCCGCACCCGCCTCCAACCCGCTCGTGCCGCGTGGCTCACCGCGGTCGGCGCTGGACGTGTTGCGCATGCGGCCCATACTCACGCTTCTCCTTCCGTGCGGCCAGTGCCAGCACTGCGCGTGCGGTCGCGTCATCAACCACCAGGTCGGTGGCCACGCGCGCCCGCAGCGCCGCCAGCAGGGCGCGCGCCTTGCCGACACCCGCCACCACACACAGTCTGCGGGGTATTCGCGACAGCTGCGCCGGGGTCGGGCCGGTGGCCCGCCCATTGAGGGCGACATCACGCCAGGTACCGTCCTGGCGCAGCATGACGGTGCACACGTCACCGACGACGCCGTCGAGCCGCAGCAGCTCCCGGTCCTTCTCCGTCAGGTGCCCGCCGCTGTACACCTGGCTGGGCAGCGCCGCATTGGGGTCCAGTGAGCCGACGCCGAACACCGCCAGGGTGGCGCGGTCCGCCAGTGCGAGCACGCGCCGCACCGAGCGCTCGGACCACATGGCCTCACGGGTGGCGGCGTGATCGAAGAACGCCGGCACCGGAAAGGCCACTGCCCGCGCGCCAAGCCGTTCAGCGAAATCGGCCAGCACCTCCCCCACATTGGGGCCGTCCCCCTCGGGGGCCGTGGCGCCGTTTAGTTGCACGACCGTCAGTCCCGGCACGCGCCGCCGGGGCAGCGCGGCACACACCTCCGACATGGTGGTGCCCCAGGCCGTTCCCAGCACCCCGTTCTCCGGGGCGAGCATCGCCAATTCCTCCGCCGCCACGGCGGCAACCTGCTCCAAGCGGTGAATCTCCGTGGTGCCCTCGCGCACCGGCACGATTCGGGCGGAGACACCAAAGGTGTCCCGCAGGGCCGCCTCCAGCGTGCCGGCACCCCCTGGGGCGGTCAGGGTGATACGGACAATGCCGTCGGCGCGCGCCCGCGCCAGCAGCCGCGAGACCGTGGAACGCGACACGCCCAGGTGGCGGGCGATCACGTCCATGGTCTCCCCCTGCACGTAATACATCGAGGCCGCCTCGTAGCAGCGCCCCAGGGAAATCGGGCCCGCGGCCCCAGATGTCATGCTCGCCCCTCTCCGGGAAGACTCCGCACATTCACCCATTAGTGCTGCACATTATCGCACACGGGCTCCGGCCCGCACAGGTGCGTGGTTCCGCCGCACCCCCGCAGGGCGCTACGGAACCACGCACCTGTGCCCGGCCGACGGCTACGCCCGGGAGCCACGCTCCGGCTTAGGCTCGATGCCGGCCAGGCGGGACAGGCCGTAGGCGGCGTGCAGCACCCAGATCGGGTGGACCGTCTTGACGCCGCTGGACTGCTCGATCTGCCAGCGGCAGGTCTCGGTGTCGCACACGGCCAGGTTCGGGTTGACCTCGCGCACGATGTCGAACAGGGGCCCTCCGACCGCCTGGGCGATGTCGTACTTCTCCTTCTTCAGCCCGTAGGTGCCGGCTATGCCGCAGCAGGCCCGGCCGGACTCGACCACGTGGAAGCCCGGCACCAGTTCCATGAGCTCGATCGCCGGCATACCCATGTTCTGCCCCTTGAGCTGGCAGGGGGCGTGGTAGGCGACCGTGGCGTCGATGCGGCGGAACTGGTGCGGCAGCTCACCGGCATCGTCCAGGTCACGCAGGAACTCCGACAGCTCCACGGTCCGCGGGGAGACATCAGCGAGGGCCTCGGCCTCCACACCCATGATCTCGTGGGCCTCGTGCTTGAGCATGCCGGCGCAGGAGCCGGAGGAGGACACGATCGTCAGGTCCTTCCCGGCGGCTGCCAGCTGCTCACACAGCTTGACCACGTTGGCCGAGGCCTGCCCGTACAGGCCGTTGGACTGGGCGGCCAGGCCGCAGCAGCCCTGCTTGGGCACGATCACCTCATAGCCGATGTGCTCAAGCACCTCGATGGCGCGCTTGGAGGTCTCCACCTCGAAGTAGCCGCCGGCACAGCCGTGGAAGAACACGACCGGCCCGCGCGAGCCGGCCGGCACCAGCGTGTGCTCCCGCTTGGTGCGACGGCGCAGCCAGCCGGCCAGTGACTGCGGCTGCGCGTGCGGCATGGGGGCGTCGCGGTGCACGCCGACCGTCTTCTCCATGACCACACGGATGGGCTTGTTGGCCAGGGCGGCGTTGGCCAGCGGCGCGATGGGGGTCATCACCTTGCCCATGAGGGTGGTCTGCGTGATCAGCCGGTCGCGCACGGGCACGGCACTGTTCTGCGCGCGCATGACGGCGCGGGCCTGGTTGTTCAGCTCCGCGATCTTCACTCCCTGCGGGCACACCCTGGTGCAGGTGCCGCAGGAGGAGCAGTAGTCGATGGAGTGGTCCACGCTCTGACCGTTGCGGTAGCGCTCGGCCTGCGGGCCGACGAACTTCGGCCCGGGGAAGAGCTCGGTGACCTCCATGACCGGACACATCGTCTCGCAGATGGTGCACTTGACGCAGCAGTCCAGGCTGGCGCGGGCCAGCGAGTGGGCAGCGGTCTCGACGGCGGCGGCGCCGCTCCTCACGCGCTCCCCACCCTTGCCGGGCAGCGGCAGGTCCCAACGCTGGGCCAGGGTGTCGACGTCGAACATCAGTCCTGCTCCTTGCTCTTCGCGGGCCCGGTGGCCCGTCCGGTTGCGGCGTCCGCCTCCAGGGCGGCGGTGTTGTTGGAAGGTGAGTGCCCCAGCTCAGCCAGGACGGCGTCGCAGGCGGCCTCGGCCGAGCCCAGCGCTATGCCCTCCCCGGACTTCTCACTCCAGCGCACCGCACCGGCCAGCACTCCGCCGGCGGCGTGGACTCCCGCCAGAGCCGCAGTCCCATCGGGGCCCAGCGGCCGCATCTGCGCATCGACCGCTACCCCGACGCGGAACAGACCCTGCGGGGCGCCCCAGTAGTCGCGGTGGATCAGCCGGCGCAGGTTCTCCTCGCCGTCGGCGCCGGCACCAGCCAGCGGCAGGCCCAGCACCGTGTCGGTGACCCGCCCGTAGGAGTCCATGGTCAGGGCCCCGGACTCGAAGCCGCCCGCAGCCAGGACGAAGGCGGCGGCGCGGTGCTCGCGGGGACGTCCGGCAGCAGCACTGGTGACCGACACCAGCCGACCGCGCTCCACGCGCGCATCCACGACCCGCGCGCCCATGACCACGCGCACGCGCTCGGCGGAGGCGAGCCGGTCCAGCCGGTGCTCCAGGCGCAGTCCGGGTACCGACGGCGGCACCAGGGGAATCTCCCCGACGGGCGCGCCCAGGCGCGCGGCAAGCTCCTGGAAGACACCCGGGTGGTCCAGCCCGAGCACGGCCGGCAGCAGCACGGTCTCACCGTCGCGCACCTTGCCGGCCAGCAGCCGCACCAGCCGCTCAACCCCGGCGGGCTCATCCAGGGCGCGGGCGTGCCCGACGGCATTAGTGTCGTTCTCGCCCGCGCGGGCCTCGAAGTCGACCGTGAGGGCACGCGCCTGCACGCGACCGCCCCCCGGCAGCTCGGCGCGGTTCAGGTTCCCGGCCACCATGTCTGCGGTGAGGTCCTTGAGCCGGGTCAGGCCGACGACCAGGTAGCGGCCGCCGTCGCGCAGCACGGATGCCGCCATGGAGGGCTGGACCAGCAGCGTGGGGCGCACGGCCCCCAGCGCAGTGGGCAGCCACAGGTTCGCGGGCCCCTCACCGCTGCTCGCGGTGGCACCGTCTTCACCCGTGCCGGTACCGCCGGCAGTCCCGTCCGGCCGGGCGGTGAGCAGCTCGGGGCCGACCAGCGCGGCGAAGCGGTCCACGCCGGCCGCGGTGGCCCGCCGACCGATCACCCGGTAGGGGTGCCCCTCGGGCAGCAGGTCGGAGGCGTCGATGGCCGCGTAGGGGTGGGTGATACTGCGGCGCGCGGAGCGTGCCTCCGCGTCCGCGCCGGCCCCGGGGCCGGCCGGACCGGCGGCACCGCCGAGCCGCCCCAGCACGTCAATGGTTCCCGGGGACAGGGCCAGTCCGCCCATGCCCTTGGTGACCAGGGTGACGCTGGCTCCGGCCCGCCGTAGCCGCAGGGCCGCGGCGTAGCCGGCGATTCCGGCACCGATGACAACGACGTCGCTGCTCATGCGCGCGCCTCCTGCTTGTCTGAGGTGGCGGCGCGCTTGGCGCCGGCCGGGGCCGCTGCGGCGAGCCGGGGCGCGCCGGCCAGGGTGGCCAGGGCCCGGGCCAGTTCGTCGGGCTGCTGCTCGCCGTCCTCGGCGTTCTCGATCGGGGTGGCCGCGGCGGCTGGAGGGGGCGCGGCCGGCAGGTCCTCGACGTCCAGGCTCCCCTGCAGCATCCAGAAGTCCAGTGCCGCCTCGCGCACCTGCTCGCCGTGCAGGATCGGCCACAGCCCGATCCAGCGGTGCCGCAGGAAGGTGCGTAGCAGCTCCGTGGCCGCCGCGGCGTCGGCCCGGCCCTGGCAGGCCTGCACGCCGGCTACCCGGGCGGCACAGAACCCTCCTTGGCACGGCCCCATGCCGATGCGCAGCTGGCGGCGCAGGTCGTCGAAGGACGCGTCGGGCTGCTCTTCCATCAGGTCCGTGAGCATCTTGCGGGTGACCAGCTCGCACTCGCAGATGACCTGGTTGTCCAGCCGGTCCTGCTCGCGGTCGGCCAGGCGGTGGGTGACGCGGTAGTTGCGTCCGTGCTCGGAGCCGGGAACCGCCTCGGTGTCGGTGGTGCAGGGACGGTCCGTGCCCAGCTCGGCGCATACGGCGTCGACGGTGTTCTTGGCCATCAGCCGGTAGGTGGTGAGCTTGCCTCCGGCCACGGTGATCAGGCCGGCCAGGCCCTCGGCCTCGCTGTGGCGCAGCACGGTCATGCCGCGGCTCATGTGGCGGGTGTCGGTGCCGGCCACGCGCTTGTCGCGCACCAGCGGGCGAGCGCCCGCCCACGCGTGCACCAGGCGCGCCTGCCGGAAGCCGGGGATGAGTACCTCGCCGGCGTCGAGCATCTGGGCGACCTCTTCGCGGGGAATCGGAATATGGTCGGGATCGGGGATGCGGCTGTCGGTGGTGCCGATGATGGACACCGTGTGGTCGGGGACGAGGATGTCGCCGTCGGCGGGGTAGACGCAGCGATTGATGACGTGGTTCACGACGCGGTGATTGACGGCGATCATGATGCCGGCGCCTGCCACGATCTCCACCGCCTCCGAGCCGGCCATCGCGGCCAGGCGCCCGCCCCAGGGACCGGCGGCGTTGACGACCATGGCGCAGGAGATGGTCAGGTCCTCGCCGGTCTTGAGCCCGTGGGCGCGCACGGCGACGACGCGCCGGTCGCCTCCCTCACCCTCAACCACCAGGCCGGTGACCTCGTGGTAGGTCAGCACCTGCGCGCCGTGGGCACGGGCCGAGCGGGCGGCGCCCCACACCATCTGCCAGCCGTCCACGGCGGCGTCGTTCACTGCGAAGGCGCGCTTGATGCCCGGGTTCAGCCGCGGCTCCATCCGCAGCGCCTCGGACAGGCTCAGCTCCTCACAGGCGACGCCGGTGGCCTGCGCGCCGATGAGGAACTGGTCGGAGAAGTCCAGGTCGTCCTCGGGGGTGACGACGAACATGCCACCCGTGCGCTCGATGGCGTCGGCGTGGATGCGGGAGACGATGGCGTTCTCCTCGGCGCACTCGCGCGCGGACCTGGGGTCGGACACGACGTAGCGGCCCCCGGAGTGCAGCAGCCCGTGGAAGCGGCCCGAGGTGCCCTGGGCCAGGTCGGCGCGCTCCAGGAGCACCACGCTCATGCCGCGCATGGCGGCATCCCGCGCGACGCCGACGCCGGTGGCTCCGCCGCCGACGACGACCACGTCGGCAGTCATGGCTCTCACTGGGGACCTCCTCGTCCGTCTTGTCCAGGCGGTTGCCTTGACTCATGCCTGTGCGGCGCGTTCCTGCCCGCGCCCGGCTTCATGCCTACACGCCTCCGAGAGCTCGTGCACGCCTGGTGCGCAAACGTTCACCTCCAGACACGATTCTTCGCACCTATTCCCTGGCGCGATCACCCAAAAGGGGACTTATCCCCGGAATTCAGAGGATTCTCCGACTTAGTCACGCCTAATTGGCACGTAACAGAGCCGACGCCGGGGTGCGAGCACCCGTGTGACCTCGAGTACTTTCGGACCTGTTCGGGCGCGGCCAGGACTGCGCCCGTTCCTTCGTGCAATGCGAACGGCTGCACGCCGCTCGCCCTACGCATCGAGCACGCTGTCGTGCAGAAAGTGAGCAGGCCATGAGTCTCGCCCAGATCTTCCTCTCGGAGTTCTTCGGGACGTTAATCCTCATCCTCTTCGGTGCCGGCGTCTGCGCCGCCGTCAACCTCCCCAAGTCCAAGGCGCAAGGATCCGGCTGGATTGTGATCGCCTTCGGCTGGGGCCTGGCGGTATTCATGGGCGTCTACGCCGCCTACGCCACCGGCGGCCACCTGAACCCGGCAGTCACCATCGGCCTGGCCGTGGCCGGCAAGGACCTGGCGGCGGGTGTCCCTGCCACCGCCGCGAACATCTGCATCTACATCCTCGCCCAGATGCTGGGCGCCATCGTCGGCGCCGTATGCGCCTGGCTCGCCTACAAGAAGCACTTCGATGAGGAGGCGCCCGCGGACGCCAAGCTCGGCTGCTTCTCAACCGGCCCCGGCATCCGCTCCTACGGCTGGAACGTAGTCACCGAGGCCATCGCCACCTTCACCCTGGTCGCCTGGGTCATCTACAACGGCAAGTCCCCCTCGGAGCTGGGCCCGCTGGCCGTGGCCTTCGTGATCGTGGCCATCGGCCTGTCGCTCGGTGGCCCCACCGGCTACGCCATCAACCCCGCCCGCGACCTGGGCCCGCGCATCGCCTACGCAATCCTGCCGATCCGCGGCAAGGGCTCAGCTGACTGGGCCTACGCCTGGGTGCCGGTAGTCGGCCCCCTCATCGGCGCCGTCGTCGCCGGGCTGCTGATCCCCAACATGGCCGGGCTGTTCTGACGCCCGCGCCGCCGTCACAACGAAGTGAAACCGAGAAGTGAACAGAAAGGACTGTCCATGACCGAGGTATCCGAGACCGAGAAGTACGTCCTGGCGATCGACCAGGGCACCACCTCCTCCCGGGCGATCGTCTTCAACCACTCCGGCCAGGTCGTATCCATCGGCCAGCAGGAGTTCACCCAGATCTTCCCCAACCCCGGCTGGGTTGAGCACGACCCGGTGGAGATCTGGGAGTCGGTGCGCGCCGTCGTCGCCGAGGCCCTGCAGAAGGCGGAGATCAACCGCCACTCGCTCGCCGCCGTCGGCATCACCAACCAGCGCGAGACCACCATCGTGTGGGACAGGCACACCGGCGAGCCGATCTACAACGCCATCGTCTGGCAGGACACCCGCACCGCCGCCATCGCCCGGGAGATCGCCGCCGGCGACCCGCTGGGCACCGAGCGCTACCGCCAGATCACCGGTGAGAACATCTCCACCTACCCCTCGGCCACCAAGGTGAAGTGGATCCTGGACAACGTGCCCGGGGCCCGCGAGAAGGCGGAGGCCGGGGACCTGCTGTTCGGCACGCCCGACACCTGGGTGGTGTGGAACCTGACCGGCGGCGTCAACGGCGGCGTGCACGTCACCGACGTCACCAACGCCTCCCGCACGCTGCTGATGGACGTGCGCACCCTGCAGTGGCGCGAGGACATCTGCGCGGACTTCGGCATCCCGATGTCGATGCTCCCCCAGATCAAGTCCTCCTCCGAGGTCTACGGCTACGGCCGCAAGAACGGCCTGCTGATCGACACCCCGATCTCCGGCATCCTCGGCGACCAGCAGGCGGCCACCTTCGGCCAGGCCTGCTTCGAGGTCGGCACCGCGAAGAACACCTACGGTACCGGCTGCTTCATGCTGATGAACACCGGGGAGGAGCCCGTCTTCTCGAAGAACGGCCTGCTGACCACGGTGCTGTACCAGCTCGGAGACGCCAAGCCGGTCTACGCGCTGGAGGGGTCCATCGCGGTGGCGGGCTCCCTGGTGCAGTGGCTGCGCGACAACCTCGGCATGATCGAGAAGTCCAGCGACATCCAGGCTCTGGCGCGCACGGTGGAGGACAACGGCGGGGTGTACTTCGTGCCCGCCTTCTCCGGGCTGTTCGCCCCCTACTGGCGCGACGATGCCCGGGGCGCGATCGTGGGCCTGACCCGTTACGCCACCAAGGGGCACATCGCCCGCGCCGTGGAGGAGTCCACCGCCTTCCAGTCCGCCGAGCTGCTCGACGCGATCAACGCCGACGCCGGCGTGCCGCTCAAAGAGCTCAAGGTCGACGGCGGCATGACTAACGACGACCTGGTCATGCAGTTCCAGGCCGACCTGTGCGGCGTCGACGTAATCCAGCCCGTGGTGGCCGAGACCACCGCGCTGGGCGCCGCCTACGCCGCCGGCATCGCGGTGGGCTTCTGGAACGGCACCGAGGACGTCGTGGCCAACTGGCAGGAGGGCAAGCGCTGGACCCCGTCCATGGACGCCGCCGAGCGCGACCGCACCTACCGGCTGTGGAAGAAGGCCGTCACCCGCACCCTCGACTGGGTCGACGACGACGTGAAGTGAGCGCCGGCGTCGGGACCGCCCCGTGAGGCCCCACGGGCCACGCATCCCGGCCCGACGCGCGCGCCCCGAGACCGGCTGGGGCCCGGCACCACTGCGGTGCCGGGCCCCAGCGCCTACCCGGCAGCAGGCGGTGCCGAATAAGGTTTCCCAACCTTCATGTGACGAGAGCGATTTGATGTGATAATTCAGTGGTCGCTGTCGTCTCGCGGCCTCACCACGAAGCCGGCGGACTTCGGCACCGTCGTCGCCACCCCTCCCGGAACAGCTCATGACACTCACAGCTCCACTGCTCGCCACGGCCTTCACGCCCTCGACGACCGCCGTCGGCGGCAATGTCTTCCTCACCGCGATCATCGGACTGCTGCCGCTGATCGCGTTCTTCGTACTCATGGGGGCCTTCAAGGTCGCCACGCACTGGTGCGCGATCATCGCCCTGGCACTGTCCGCCGTGATCGCCGTCGCGGCCTTCCACATGCCAGTGGGAATGACGGCACTATCGGCCACGCAAGGCCTGGCCATGGGCTTCGTGCCGATCATCTACATCATCATCGCCGCCGTCTGGCTGTACAACCTGACCGAGACCTCCGGCCGCAGCCAGGACCTCAAGGCCGTGTTCAACGCCATCGGCAAGGGCGACCAGCGCGCCCAGGCCCTGATCGTCGCCTTCTGCTTCTGCGGCCTGCTGGAGGGCCTGGCCGGCTTCGGCGCCCCGGTAGCCATCACCGCCGCCATGCTGGTGACGCTGGGGGTGCCCAAGCTCAAGGCGGCGATCGCCACCATCGTGGGCAACGGCATCTACGTCGGCTTCGGCGCCATGTCCATCCCGGTGACCACCGCCGGGAACCTCGGCGGCCAGGACCCGGTGTCCGTCGCGCAGAACATGGGCCACCTGACCTCGCTTATCTGCCTGCTGGTTCCCTTCCTGCTGCTGTTCATCCTCGACGGCGCCCGTGGGGTGCGCCAGCTGTGGCCGCTGGCCCTGGTGGCCGGGATCGCGGCCGGCATCGGCCACTTCACTACCCCGAGCCTCTCCTACGAGCTGACCTCGGTGGTGGGCGCCCTGCTGGCCTTTGCCGCCTGCTACCTGTTCCTGCTGGCCTGGACGCCAAGCACGCCCAGCGAGTACCACTCAGAAATCGCTGCCGCAGACAAGCCCAACCGTGAGCGCGTCATCCTGGCGCTGCTGCCCTACGTGCTGGTGGTGGTCATCATCGCCATCACCAAGCTGTGGAAGCTCGGCGTGGACCTGTCCGCCGTCCTGTCCGGCACCGACATCAAGATCCAGTGGCCGGGCGTGTACGGCAACCTGCTCACCGCCGACGGTGAGGCCTCCACCTCCGCCATCTACAACCTGCAGACGCTATCCAACCCGGGCACCTGGATCCTGCTTACGGCGGTGATCGTCTGCATCGTCTACGGCACCCGCTCCTCGGGGGGACGCTTCCAGACCTCCATCGGCGCCATGTTCGCAGTACTGCCGCGCACCATCTACACCCTGCGCATGTCCATCCTCACCATCGCCTCCGTGATGGCGCTGGCCTACGTCATGAACTTCTCCGGCCAGACCACGGCTGTCGGTGCCGCCCTGGCCACCACCGGTGCCGCCTTCGCCTTCCTCTCCCCCGTGCTCGGCTGGATCGGCACGGCGGTGGCGGGCTCGGCCACCAGCGCCGGGGCACTGTTCGCCAACCTGCAGGCCACCGCCGCCGCGCAGGCAAACCTGGACCCGCGCATCCTGCTGGCCGCCAACACCATCGGCGGTGGCCTGGGCAAGATCGTCTCCCCGCAGAACCTGGCGGTGGTCACCACCGCCGTGGACGCCCCCGGCACCGACGCGGAGATCCTCAAGAAGGCCGCCCCCTACTCCCTCGGCCTGCTGCTGGTGCTGTGCTGCCTGGTGCTGGCCGCCTCCCAGGGCTGGCTGGGCGCCTACATGCCGGCGTGACGGTGGCGCCGACGAGGTCGACCGGGGGCCGTTTGTCGGATACGGCCGCTTCCTCCCCGGTAACTCCGCGTTCGCGGTGGCCTCGGGAGGTGGGGGCCGTAGCCGGGCTCCCATGGTCGTACTCGGGCTGGCGGGTGTGCGGCCGACTCCCGAGGTGCGGACTTCTCAGCGCACTGGCTGTCTGCATGGCTCTTCTTCTTGCAGCCTGCTCGGTTACTCCTCTCCTGGGTCGGGACGCCCAGCCGGACAGCACGCAGGATGCGCGTTTCGCCGAATTCACGCAGTACGTTCCCGACCCACTGACCGTCCAGACCTCCCTGGACTCGGTCACCAGCCGTATGCCGGCCATGGGCGCCACAGGCGTGCACTTCGTCGGGCAGTACCGGGTCAACAAGGGCGAGTGGCCGCTGCCGGAACCCGATCGCCCCTACTGGTTCCACGCCGTCGTCGAAGTCGACCAGGCCACCAGCCGGGCTTTGGGCGACGCCGCGACTAGCACGCCCGACCTGCTGCCGCCGATCCACCCCGACCTGCGCCAGTACGTCCCCCGGGACTGCACCTTCGTCACCGTCCCGGAGTCCGACGCGAACCGGATTCTTGACACCGAGAACGCCGACCTCGTGGGCGGCTCGGAGCGGTTCACCGTGGATGAGCTGGCACTGTCCACCGACTGCGACCTCGTCGTCATGGTCGGCACCGGGCACTACTCCTGACGGCGTAACACCATGCTCAAGGCGGGGCTCGTAGTGGGGTGGCATTCCCGTAGGGGTCCCTTAAGCGGCGGGAAGACGCTTCGTACCCTGACCCGACGGTTCGTACTTTCCGGTGGACGCTTCGTACCCCGAGCCGACGGTTCGTACCCTAAAGTGCCTGTGCTGTCTCCACACTTCTGGGACGGTTGAGTCTCATGACTTCTGGGACGGTTGAGTCTCATGGGTTTTGGGACGGTTGGGAGC
>NZ_PIZC01000046.1:15764-19026 GCF_019325145.1 Actinomyces sp. 594 | reverse complement strand
CAACCGTCCCAAAACCCATGAGACTCAACCGTCCCAGAAGTCATGAGACTCAACCGTCCCAGAAGTGTGGAGACAGCACAGTACCTTTCGACGACGCTACGTACCCCCACCGTACGAACCGTCACCACCAGGTACGAATCGTCGACCAGAACGTACGAACCGTCACCACGAGGTACGAACCGCCAACCAGGGCACGCGAACCGCCGGACAGAACACACGAACCGTCGACCAGGGCACAGGCACCGCCACGCCGGCGCGCGCCGCCCGTGTCAGGTCGCGTCGGCACGGTTGCTGCCCCAGAGCGCCTGACACCGCCCGAAAGACTACTGTGTCTCCGGTCATGCCCCCCGATCGGCTCATCCAATCGGGGGATGCGCCCGGTCCTCGCTGCGGTGAGGATCGGAGCGACGCCATCCTGAAGGAGTCCCCTGATGACCATCGAGATCCTCAGCGCGATAGTCGGCAGTCTCGCCACCGCCGTCATCATCTTCTTCGTTTCCCGACGTCGCTACCGCACTTTTCTTACCTCAATGGCAGCCATGGGCGGCACCATTACCGACGCCGGCCTGCTCAGCACGCTCAAGGCAATAATTCAGACCATGACGACCGCCAGCGCCTGCGCAGCCGTCGGCACCGCACTACTGGTGGCGGCAGGACAGATGCTGAACCCCCTCCAGGTCACCATTACCTGCGCCGTCATCCTGCTGCTGGCAGCCGTGCTCGCCTGGATCTACGGCAGGTACGCGGTGCTTGCGGAGCTGGCCCACATCCGTCACCTGGAACTTCCCTACGGACCGTGGGGGTTGTTCCTGGCCCAAGGACGCTTCCGGCCTACCGCTCCTCGCGCGCAGTCCCCCCTCAACTAAGTACCAGTCCCGTCACCCATCCCTCCTCGGGCATTCGCGCCTGCGGGGACGCCGCCCTGCTCGCGGACTCGGCACCTGCGCCAAGAACCGCACCCGCGCCAACGCGGCTGAGTCGTCCGAGGCGACGGACGCCGCCGCCCAACCACGTGCTCGATACCACTGTGATCCCAGCCGTGATTCACCCGTATCGCACCCACTCCAGAGTTAATGTCATAACCGTCATGTCTGACTCAGGGGCGCTCTCGGCAACCATTGCTAGAGTGACCTACATAACAGCTTGCGTGGCGGAGGGGGTGCATGATGGTGCTGGGCGATGCCATCGCCTCCCTGACAGCACGCGCGTACAGCGGGCTTGCACAACCCCCTGAGCCCATGTCCCGCCGCCGCGTGTACGTCATCATTGGAGCGATCGTCGGGTTGGCGAACCTGATCGGCAACCAGGTTGTCATTCGGGAGGCGCCAAAACCCATTGACGTCGCCTTCATGGTGGCCGCTATGGTGCTCATAACACTCATCCCACTACACCCCGTTCCCGGCGTTTTAGCGTATCTGGTGTGTTGGCTCCTGTTGCTCCTGATACCCTCCGCGAACTTCTCCGACATCACCATCAGCAACCTGGCCTTCCTGTTCTTCCTGGGGCGCTTCTTCCCACCATGGCCGGCCTTCTCGGTGCTGCTCACAACGCTTCTCAGCGAGGCCGTGCTACTGATGTCGCTGAGCGCGCCGGGAAACCAAATGGGAAATAGCCTAGGAACACTGTGGTACACAGCGCTTATGGGCGCCCTGCTGGTTCCGCTAGGCGCGCTGGTGCGTTTCATTGAGGCATCCCGCCTGGCCGACGCCGAGCAGGCGGATGCCCAGCTGGAGGAGATGCGCCTGGAGATCGCCCGGGAGATGCACGACCTCGTGGCCTACTCCATGTCCCAGACCGCCCTGCGCGCCCAGCGGGCCGCCGCCGATACCTCTTACTCGGACCACGCCCGCCATGAGTTCACCGCCATTGAGGCAACCGCCTCAGATGCGCTTCACGAGCTGCGCCTGCTGCTGCGTACTCTGCGCAGCCCCGCCTCGGAGCAAGAGCAGTCCATTTCTACGACCACCGGCCTGGGGAATGCGGTCAGCGACTTGAGCACCGCCGTCGGCGCGATCAGCGCGGACGTGTCCGCAGCCGGATTCGACATTACCTACCGGCACCTGGGTGATGCCGTCCCCACCCGGATTCAAGCCAGCACCCTGTCCCGGGTGGCTCGGGAGATGGGCGCCAACATCATCCGCCACGGCGATCCCCACGCCCCCGTCACCATGACGCTCTCACTGGGCCCAGAGGTGATCCGACTGGTATCCACCAACCGGGTTCGCGACACCAGTGCGCACCTCCCGCGTTCGGGCACCGGAATCCTGGGCATGCGCGAGCGCCTCGCAGCCATCGGAGGCACCCTGACCACGCTGTCCGACAACGGTTCCTGGATGGTCACCGCCACCGTTCCCCTCGCCGACTTCCACCCCATACCCACCGCCCCTGAGAGGAATTCATGATTCACGTCGGCATAGTCGACGACGACGCACTCGTGCGCCGCGCCCTCACCGATCTGCTCACCAACGCGGCCAGTGACGACATCCACGTCAGGTGGGCGGCCGGAGACGGACAGGATGCCCTCGACATCCTGCGCTCCGACACACCCGATGCTCAGGTGCAAGTGCTGTTGGTGGACGTGCAGATGCCACGTCTGGACGGCATCGCGCTAGCGAATATCGTGCACCGCGAGCGCCCCGAGATCGCCATACTCGTACTGACCACCTTCGTAGCCGACTCGGTGATGGACCGGGCCCTCGCCGCCGGCGTACGCGGCTTCATCGCCAAGGAGGACCCGGTGGAGACACTGGCCGCCACCATCCGGCACGTCGCCGCAGGCAACATGGTGCTCTCACCAAGCTCCTCGTCCATCATCACCGGCAGGCCCGAACGAAGCACGGCAGCTGCATCGGCTTCCACAGCACCATCTCAGCCTCAGACCACGGCCAAGACCCTGCCCCCGGGGATCACGCTCTCCCCCAGGGAGGTCGAGGTGCTGACCCTCATGGTGGAGGCCAAGACCAATAAGCAGATCGCTCGCGCCCTGGGCGTAAGCGATGCGACCGTCAAGACGCACGTCTCCGCCCTGATCGCCAAGCTGGGTGTGCAGGACCGCGTCGGGGCCGTCGTCTACGCCCTGCGTGCGGGCCTGGTCTAGAGACTCCCCCAATCGGCCTAGCCATTTGGGCGATACCGTCCGCCATGAAATGGGTAAGCATAGAACCCGTCCTTAGCGACTCATCAACTACAGCCCGTTAACAGATTGGATCCGAATTATGGGCCTCATCGACACCGCAGGCGTCTACGCCGCATACAACCCCTG